>JAOBWQ010000217.1 GCA_025463425.1 Ilumatobacteraceae bacterium
ATTTCCTGGAGCGGTGTGAGCTTGGCGGGGATGGCCATGGAACGGAATCCTTCGTTTCGGGGACACTGGAGGCTACACGACCCGCCCCCGGCTACGGTTTGCGCATGGGCCAGCCGATGCCGCCACCACCGCCGCAAGGGTATGGCACGCCGTTCAGTGCGCCGCGGGGCAGCACGCCGATCGACTTCGCCGCGCTCGGCGTGTCCGGAGGCAGCGCCCCCGGTCCGTGGACGAACAATGGCGAGCCGAAGCGGCGCGGCGTACGCAAGGTCTGGCTGGTGCTCGCCGTCGTCGTCTTCGGCGCCAGTGCGTACTCCCTCGTGCACGGCATCGTCGAGGTCGTCCACATCAACGACGACACCGTCGACAACGCCGTGGCGCGCGCCCAGGTCAACGGCAGCTCGAACGTCGCCGAGTTCTCGGCCACCAAGTCGCAGACCTACAGCGTCTACGCGATCATCGACTCCAACGATTCGAACACGCGCGACGACATCGTCGCGTCGACCGATTGCGAGGTCACGTTCGCCGACGGTTCGACGACGGCGTTCTCCGGCAGCAGCCAGGGCTCGTCGACCACGATCGGCGACGTGTCGTCGGTGGGCGAGTTCTTCGCCTCGGAGGGCTCGGTCCGCGTCGTGTGCGAGTCGGGCTCCGGCGATCGCTTCGACTTCATCGTCTCGCCCGGCACCGCAGCCGTCGGGGCTGCGATCGCATTCATCATCTGCGGCGCCTTCGGGCTGTTCGCCGGCATCATCTGTCTGGTCGTCGCGCTCGTCGGCCGCCGACGGATCGTCGGCGGCACGCCTGGCAGCGGCGCCAGCCCCTACGTCGTCTGACCGACCCGCCACCATCTGAACGGACACCCATGCTGAACACCATCGACCCTGAGATCCTCGCCAACACCATCGCCACCCTGGCCACGCTCGGTGCGGGCGGACCGGAGATGACGGCCGTCTGGTACGCCGTCGAGGGCGACCGGATCGTGATCTCGGCCACGGCGCGCCGCAAGAAGACGAAGAACCTCGCGGTCGACGGTCGCTCGTCGATCCTGATCTTCCACCCGCAGTCGGTCGACTACTACGTCGAGATCCGCGGCACCGCGGAGCTGATCGAAGACGCCGACTACGCGATCGCCGACCGCATCGCGGTGCGCTACGGCGCCGATTTCCGCACCTTCGACGGCCCGAACGATCGCCGGTTGATCATCTCGTTCACGCCGCAGCGAGTGCTCGTCACCGACGTCCGCTGACCCGTCACGGGACGAGGATCTGCTCGATCCGGTCCATCGCCTGCCGGGCGTAACCGAGCCACAGTCGAGAGAACACGGGCATCGCGAGGCGGCCGATCTTGGTCGGCGTGAGGTCCCAGCGCCACGTGACCCGAACACCGGTGCCGGCCGGCTCGAACGTCCAGGTGCCATCTGCGGCGGCGACGAGTGCCTTCATGGCCCCGGTGACGTCGGTGATGGTGTACCCGAACTCGCGTGGCCGGTCGATGACCCTCAGCGTCTCACGCATCGTGCCCCGATCGGCGAGGTGGATCGTGCGGGTCTGCCCGACGGCGCGCCCCCATTCGCCCTCTTGGTCCGTGACCCCCTTGATGCGGGCGATGACGCCGTAGTGGCGGTCGAACAAGTCCGTCAGCGGCGTCGTCAGCACGGTGTCGTAGGCCTGTTCGAGGGTGGCGGGGAAGGCGCGGGACATCTTCAACCGACGAGTGCTCATGTCGTTGACGCTAGTGCTGCCGGCGATGCTCGGCGATCGCGTCGTCGACCCGCTGACGGATGCGCGATCCGATGCGCGAGTAGCCCATCTCGTCGGCGACCGCCTCTCGTAGTTCGGTGTCCGTGCGGAGGAGGTCGTCGGATGCCACCCAGGCGACGATCGTCGACAGCTGCGCGACGGTGTAGTCGGCGATCGGAGCGCCGTCCTCGATCGGCGGACGCGGCAGCGTTCGGGCGACCTTCGGCGCGGAGGCCGCATTTGGTGCCGGCGGCGGCGAGATCGTGCCGGCGACGGGCGGCGCCCACGCCGGCACCGCACGGCTGACGCCGGCAGCCCGGCGGGCATCGGCGATCACACATGCCGACTGCCACGTCGCGACGATCCTGGCCACCTCGGCATCCGGATCGCGGAACCAATCGGTGGACCAGATCCGGTGGACGACCCAGCCGAGGCGGACCAGGTGCTCCTTGCGCAGCCGATCGCGCTCTCGAGCCGTCGCGCTCGCCCGATACGTGCCGCCATCGGTCTCAGCCGCGAGCACCCACTCACCCGGGCGCTCGGGATGTGCGGCGGCGAAGTCGAGGCAGAACCCCGACACTCCCAGCTGTGCCACGATCTCGATGCCGGCTGCAGCGAGCCGGTCGCGCACGTCGGTCTGGAACGCGTCCAACGCGGGATGCCGGTGGCCGGCGGAGCCGAGGTCGGTGCCCCCCGATGCTGCGTAGGCGAGGTAGCGACCGAGCATCTGCGCGCCCTCGCTGTTCAACTTGGCCGGGTCCAGATCGCTCGGCAGGAACGACGAGACGACCGTCATCTGCGACCGCGAGCGGGTGATGGCCACGTTCAGGCGACGCTCGCCGCCGGCCTGGTTGATCGGTCCGAAGCGGTACACCATCGCGCCGGCCGCGTTCTTGCCGTAGCCGACCGTGAGGATGATCGAATCGCGCTCGTCGCCCTGGACGCGCTCGAGGTTCTTCACGAACAGGGGCTCGGCCGGATGTCGGGTCGCGCAGAACTCGTCGAGCACACCGTCGTCGTGACGCGCCGCGCGCAGCGCGTCGGTGATCCGCTCCGCGTGCTGGATCCCCATCGCGATCACGCCGAGGCTTCGCTCCGGATGAGCATGGGCATGCTCGGCGATCAGCTCCACGACGCGCCGGACCTCATCGCCCGCACTGTCGACCGAACCTCCGACCGGGTCCTGAGCGGCGCGCCAGGGCACGTGCACGTGGCGGATGGCGTCACCGGCTGCGGAGGTGCCGGGGAAGGTGACCATCTGCCAGTCGTACAGCGAACGCTGCGCGTTGGAGAACGCGATCAGGCGCTCGTCGCGGCTGCGGTAGTGCCAGCGCAGCGTGGTCGAACCACCGGTCACGACGTTGGCCATCGCGTCGAGCACCGACTCCGTGCCGACTGTGAGGTTGCCCGGCCCGTCGTCGACCGCTCCGCCGCTGTCTGCGCCGGACTCGCCGTCGTCGGCCGATGTCGCCGACGCGAAGAACGCCGTCGGCGGAAGCTGCTTGGAGTCGCCGGCGACGATCGCCTGACGGCCGCGCATCAGTGCCGGGATCGCGTCGGCGGGCGGCACCTGGCTGGCCTCGTCGAAGACGACGACGTCGAACAGCGGACGGGCATCCAGCAGTCGCGACACCGCCAGCGGGCTCATCGCCCAGCACGGCTTGAGTGCCAGCAAGACGTCCGGCGCCTGCTGGGTCAGCTCGCGCAGGGTGCGGTAGCGCGATTTCTTGCGCACCTCAGCGGCCACGAGCGCGTCCTGGGCCGGCTGCGCGTTGCGCGCGCTGACCAACCGCTCGGCAACGGCGCGCCGCACCTTGGCCGCGCCACTGGCGATCTGAGCCCGGTCGGCAGTGGCGAACTCGTCGACGACCCGGGCGTGGGTGGTGCCGTCGAAGGCCCCGACCCGCGGATCGGCGAAGGAGATCTGCTCCAGCACCGACGCGCTCCAGGTGTGCTCCAGCAGGTGGCGCGCGGCAGTCGCGTCGAGACCCTTGGCGGCGGCGGCGCGCCGGATCGGGCCGAGACCGGCGGCGTCGAGTCGCGTCGCCAGCTCATGCAGCGTCGGCAGCCGGTACAGAGTGGGCGTATCGCCCAGCAGCGACTCGACCCGGCGTTGGGCGCGCGGCAGGTCCGCGTCGAGCAGCCCACGCTCACCCACATGCGACGCGAGCGAAGTCAGTTCGGCAACCGTCGCCTCGAACGTGCCGACGGTGCCCACGAAGCCCGCAGGCAGGCGGGGAGAACCACCGTCGACACCGGCGGCGATCCACGCGCGGCGGACGCCGGCGGCCGTCGTGACCGTGCCCAGCAGCTCGACGGGCGTTGCCGCACGCTTGGTCGTCGTGGCGACCTGCTTCTTGGCGGCGCGGTAGGCGCCGTTGAACATCGAAGCTGCAGCGCGGCCGATGGCGCCCCGAGCCGCGGGCTGCAACGCCGTGGTCAGCGCATCGAGGTCGAGCGCCCAGATCGTGTCCTCGTGCAGGTCGTCGACGATCGCGACGTGCTTCAGCAGCTCGACCGTTCCGATCCAGTCGTTGATCGTCGGCGGTTGCCGCAGCCCGCACTCGGCCGCGACCCTCGCACTCCAGATCGCCAGCGCCGGCAGCGACTCCGTGGCCAGGTGCCGTGCGACGCCGAGCGTGGCTTCGGCAGTCGCCGGATCGGTGATCGTCGCCGCTGCTGACGCCCACGGGCTGACGCCCGTCTCGACGGCCGGTCCACCGGTGGTCAGCCAATCGGCCAGCGCATCAGCGTGTGTGCCCAGCGTCGTTCGATCCAGCCTGGCAGTGTCGACGGGACCGAGGCGCAGGGGCAGCCGAAGAGCCGGTGGCACGGCGAGCACGCCGGCCTGCAACTCGTAGACCGTGACCTGCCATGGCGCTCGCGGCTCGTGCATCGCTGCCGAGTGCACGTTGAGGCGACTGCGCCGGTCGACCAGACGTGCGTCGTCGACGTCACGCCGGACCGATGGCACCGCGGCCGACGCGTCGTAGACCCTGCGCAGCTCAGCTGCCATCGTGCGTCGACTCCCCCCTCCGCCGTAGAGGTCGAGGACGAGGTCACGCAGGCCGGCCCGGTCGAGGCGGTCGACCACCGCGTCGATCGCGGCGCGCTTCTCGGCGACGAACAGCACGCTCTTGCCGCTCGCCGCCAGCGACGCGATGAGGTTGGCGATGGTCTGGGACTTGCCCGTCCCGGGTGGACCCTGCACGACGAGGTCGGCGCCGCGGGCCGCTGCGTTGATCACGAAGTGCTGAGAGGCATCGGCATCGATCACCACGAACTCGTCGGACGGTGCGATGCGGTCCGGTTCGTCGAGCGTGGCGGCCGGCGCGGCAGAACGGAGTTGAGCGACTGCCGCCGCGTCACCGGCCAACGCTGCGATGACGGTGCTGGCGCACATCACGTCCACCCCGGCCTCGAGATCGAGCACCATGGGTTGCTTGGCGTAGGAGAAGTTGCCGATCACGGTGCGGCGGTCGACTCCCCAGCCGGGCACCGACGCTGCCGCTGCGGCCAGCGCGGTCCCCGCCGCGGCGAGATCGCCATCGGCAGCATCGACCGCGGCGAGCAGGTCATCCGCCTCGACGCGCACCTGGAACTGCGTGGCCAGCAGGTGCAGAAGCGTCGGGTTGGGCTCCCACTCGTCGGTGACCGCAAGGTCGAAGTCGTTCTCCAACGCGCCGATCGGGCGCACGGTGACCTCGGCGAGCAGGACGGGCGCCGCCGGAGCGGTCGTGCCCGACTCGGCCTTCCACGTCGCCATCCCTGTCGCCACGTAGAGCGTGCTGAGCCCGCGCTCCTCGAAGTTCTCACGTGCCTTGGCCGTCACGGTACGCAGCCGGCGCGCCGCATCGGCGAGCGGATCGCCGGGGAAGAGAGCCGAGAGCCGCACCGACCGACCATCGAGCAGAGCGGCCAGTGCGGGGGCCGCCGCCGACGTCAGGTCGAGCGTGCCGGCACTGAGGTCGCGGTAGTGCAGCAGCGTGTTGCGGCCGCCGAGGTCGACCAGCTGCGCAGCCCAGGTTCGGGCCGCTGCGGCCACCACGATGCGCCGTCGAGCCGCCGCATGGTCTGCCGCCGCATGGTCCGCCGCCGCGTCGCTCGTCCCACCGCTGGCGTCGTCGGACGGGTCCGTCGGCAACGTCGGCATCGGAGGTCGAGCGTACCCGTCCGCGAGACCCCGATCGTCCCGGGTTCGGTGAGTCGATGTGCGAGCATGACGCGGTGCGACGCTCGATCGACGACTACCCGTTCAACCCGGAGGATCTGCCCGAAGGGGCCGACGACGCGGCGCAGCTCTCGTGGGCGGTCGCGATCAGCGACGACTACGACGACGCCGAGCCGCGCGTCGTGCTCACCGTCGAGGAGGTGGGCAGTCCCGGTCAGGGCCTCGTCGCCCACCTGGGGCCAGCCCACGTCCGCCGTCTCCGGAGTGCACTCCGCGACGCCATGCGCGAGATCGGCCAGGACCCCGGCGACTGACCAGGTCCGTAGCGCTCCCGCCGTTCCGGGGGTATTGTTGACCGGGTTCGTAGACATTCGCAGCCAAGGGGTCGAGAACGTGGGAATCACACCGGTCGTCGCAGCACCACGAGATCTGGACGAAGAGCAGCGCCGCGACATCGAACGCTTCGAGCGCGCCATCGCGCAGTACCTCGCGGGCGAGATCAGCGAAGACGTGTTCCGGGTGATGCGCCTCAACAACGGCATCTACGGCCAGCGCCAGGGCGGCACCAACCAGATGGTCCGGATCAAGCTGCCGGCGGGCACGATCACGCCCGAGCAGCTCGACGCGATGGGGCACATCGCCGACACCTACTCGCGCGGCTGGGGCCACATCACCACCCGCCAGAACGTGCAGGTCCACTACGTCGAGCTGACCCTGGTGCCCGAGGTCATGCGCCACATCGCCGGCGTCGGGCTCACCAGTCGCGAGGCCTGCGGCGACACCGTCCGCAACGTGATGGCCTGCCACCTCGCCGGCGCCTGCCCGCACGAGCACCTCGATGTCACGGCCTGGGCCGAGGCGACGTTCCGTCATTTCGTGCGCAACCCACTGGGTCAGCGCCTGCCACGCAAGTTCAAGGTCAACTTCTCCGGTTGCTCCACCGACTGCGGCCAGGCGATGTTCAACGACGTCGGCGTCATCGCCGTCACTCGAACGCTCGACGACGGCAGCAC
>JAOBWQ010000228.1 GCA_025463425.1 Ilumatobacteraceae bacterium
TGCGCGTTGGATTCCTCGGGGCCGGGCTGATCGCCACCTACCACAGCAAGAGCCTGCGCAGGAGCGGCGCCGAGCAGGAGTGCGGCGTCATCCGCGCCGGCGTCTACGACCCGGATCCCGAGCGTGCCGCAGCATTCGCGGCAGCGAGTGGGCACAGGGTCTGCGCGTCCGAGGACGAAGTGCTCGACGACTGCGATGTCGTGTACGTGTGCACCTGGACCAGCGAGCATCCCCGCCAGGTCGCCAAGGCCGTTGCCCGCGGCCTCCACGTGTTCTGCGAGAAGCCGTTGGCGATCTCCCTCGCCCTGGCCGAGGAGATGGCAGCCACGGTGGCGGCGAGCGGCGTCACCAACCAGGTCGGGTTGGTGATGCGCCGCTCCCCCGCCTACGTCTACGCCCGGCACCTCGCCACTGAGTCCGCTGCCGGGCGGATCATGGCGGTGATGTTCCGCGACGACCAGTTCATCCCGATCCAGGGCCACTACAGCAGCACCTGGCGGGGCGACAAGGAGCTCGTCGGTGCCGGCACGTTGCTCGAGCACAGCATCCACGACATCGACATGTTCCGCTACGTGGTCGGCGACGTCACCCGGGTCAGCGCCCACCAGGCCAACTTTCACGAGCTGGACGGGATCGAGGACGTCGTCTCGGCAACACTCTCGTTCGAGAACGGAGCGGTCGGCACGCTGATCACGGTGTGGCACGACAACCTCGCCCGGCCCAGCCTTCGGCGGGCTGAGATCTTCTGCGAGCGGCGGTTCATCACGATCGAAGGCGACGACTGGTTCGGCCCGGTCGTGTGGACCGACACCGATGGAGCCGAGCACTCCCTCGAAGGCGACGAGCTGGCAGCCGCTGCCGAGGCGCTCGTCGACGGCACCCTCAACCCGGATGGCGAGTTCGTCCGCGCCGTTGCAGCGGGTCGGCCGAGCTGGCCGGACTTCGACACCGCTGCCGCGGCGCACCGCATCGTCGAGGCCATGTACGCGTCTGCTCGCGAAGACGGGTCGGCTCAGCTGGTCGGCTCGGCCCGAACGGAACCGTCGGCGTGAGCGACGCCACGTCCGGCGTGATGCGCGTCGTCGAGATCACCACCACGGACACCCACGCCCTGCGCCGCGCCGTGCTGCGCAACGCGGATCCGGCACGTTCGGTCGACTTCCCCGAGGACGACCTAACGGGCACGTTCCACCTCGGTGTCGTCGATGGTGCCGGTCGGATCGTGGCGACGTCCTCCTGGGTGCCCAAGCCGAGCACCGAGTTCCCCGCGGCGACCGCCGTGCAGCTGCGTGGCATGGCGACCGATGCATCGATGCAGGGCACCGGCGTCGGCGGTCTCCTGATCGAGGCGGGAGCCGAGCGATGTGCCGCAGCGGGTTTCGACCTGCTGTGGGCCCGAGCTCGGGACAGCGCGCTTGCGTTCTACGCCAAGCACGCCTGCCGGGTCGTGGGCGACGGATTCGTCGATGCCACCACCGGGCTGCCCCACCACGTCGTGGTCCGCGACCTCACCTGACGTTTTCCGCGTTGCCGGTCCCCGGAGCACTCAGTGCACCCGATGAGGATCGCATGCCCCCGGCTCCGGTGACGCCCGATCAGCTGCGCCAGCGCGCGACCGCGTTGCGTCGGCTGGGATCGCAACTGGAGGGGGCTGCCGCGCTCGATCTGCACCGGCGCGCAACCGAGGACACGTGGATCGGGCCGACGCCGAGTCACTGTCACGAGGAACTGCTGGGGCTCCGCACCCGGATCCTCGGAGCGGCCGAGGACGTGCGGTCGCGAGCCGCCGCGCTGGAGCGCCAGGCGCAACACCTCGATGCCAACGGCCGGATCGGACCGCCATGAGCAACTACCTCGGTTTCGATCCGACTCTCGTCGACCTCCTCCGGCAGGCGATGAGCCGCGGCCTCGACGAACTGGACTCGCTGCGCTGCACGGACCACGAGGCCGATGCCGCGATGCGCACGATCGCCGCTGCGCGCTCCACGCTGCGGGATACCTGGCTGCCGTTCACCAGCAGCCTCCTGGCCTGCCGCGCGCTGGTGGGCTACGTCCCGGCGACGATCGATTCGGGCGACGTGATCAACAGCTGGCTGGGCGGAGTGGCGGCCCAGCGACACTGGCAAGTCCTCACCGATCCGCTGGGTACCGATCGCATGCCCGCAGACGAGATGTCCATCGAACAGGCTCGCTCGCTCGGCGCCGCGCTGTCAGGGCCGGCCGGCGGCGAACCGATGACCGCCGAGGAGATCGAATGGTTGGGCATGGCTGTGGCCAAGATCGGGGCGAGTGCCGATCTGGTCGCAGCGTTCCTGCCGGCGATGACGACCACCGGCTGGACGGCCGTCTGCAACCAGCTGGGGACGGCACGCCAGCAGCTCGTGACAGAGGCCACCATGTACGGCGGTGAGATCACCGCGACCGAGGCTGCCGGGTGGGCGGCCATCGACACGGTCTTCGCCGGCTTTGGCGCGATCGTGGTCCGCGACCGGTCGACGCATCCGGAGAGCGATGCATCGCTCCTCCTCGATGACATGACTGCCTACAGCGCCGCACTGCTCGTCCAACAGCTCGATCTCGATGGTCCTGCACTCGCCCGAGTCTCACGCGAGCTGATCGAGCGCGAGCAGCTCGAACCAGCTCCGTACGACAGCGTCCACCTCGGCCCGCGCGCCGCAGATCTTCTCTTCGACACCATGCTCGCGACCGGCGCTGCACCAACGGCGTACGTGATGCTCACCCTCGATGCTCCGGAGCTCGCGTACGCCGTGACGGACGATCAGGACCTGGCCGACCGGCTCGTGCTCGCCGGGACAGACATCGCGGCCATGCACCCCGCCGAAGCATCGGTGGCCATACCGGCGCTGGCGCGTTGGCTGCTCAAGGCATCGAGCGACTACCGCCCGATCGATTACAAGGGGCAGCCTGCGGTCGCGCTCGCCCAGCTCATCGTGCCGTATCTGCTGCCGGTGCTGCGCTCGGAACCGGAAGGGTTCGGCCTGAGCGACGCCGAGCGAAGGCGGGTCCAGATGGTCATCATCGAAGACGACGACGCTCTGCAGCTCCTGTTCGACGAGCGCGACCGGATCGCGGCCGGCCTCGCGATTCCGAGCGCGTCGGACGCGGCGTCGCGGATCGCGGCGATCCGCGATGTCGCTCAGCTGTTGGCCTTCGTCGACACGATGCGTCGCAAGCGCGACGTCCAACGCGTGGAGCACGCCCAGGCGGAGTGGGACCTGATGTGGACCCTCGTCAGCGGTCTCGTCGGCCTCATCCCCCTGCCAGCCGTGGTCTCGGCGGCGTCAGGTGTCGCCACGACGGGGCTCCGTTCGGTGCTCGAGAACGCGGGCGTGGGCCCGCAATCCATGGACTCGGTGCGGAGCGAGACGCTGCAGTCGTTCGACACGATGACCACGATCGCGTCGGCCATCCTGCTGTGCTCGACCTTCGATGGCATGGTGGCGACCGGCCAGCTGGCACCCGGGACCAAACCACCGCCGTTGCTCGATCTATCCGTCGATCATCCCGGTTCGACATACGACCATGCCGTCTTCACGTGGCTCCAAGGCAGCGGATTCGACGGCGGGGTGTTCGCCGAGCTCTGGCAGAGCCAGCAGGAGATCCACAACTCGCACGAGACGGCGAGCAACGAGAACTGCATCCTCATCGACTGCTGAGCCCACGATGGGATGGCAGGCCAAGCTGCCGCCCGCGCCTGCGTGCTCAGCCGTTGAGGTCCGAGTGCGGTAAGCCGTCGACCTCGAGCCGGCCGAGCAACCACGCCATCCGGTCGGCGGGAACGAGTGCGAGTGCGGCCGGCGGGAGATCAGCGAAGCCCATCGGCTTGCGGCTCGCCCACTGCGCCGTCTTGGCGGTCAGCTCCGTGCGCAGCAGCGCCGCCGGCCAATCGGAGAACGTGTAGCCGAGCCCGAGATCGACGCGATGCACCTCGACCTCGTGCACTCGGCGCGTCGGCACATCGCGGATCGGGATCTCCCCGAAGACCGTCAAGCCCGCACCGTCCCACGCCGACGCAGACGCCTCGGTGAATGCTTTGTCGAGTCGCGCCCCGGCGTCACGGACGTCGGCGACGAGCTCGTCCGCCGGGCGCCCGGCGCCGGCCTCGATGTCGGCGTTGCGGGCATCGATGCTCGGGTACATGGCCGTGACCTCGCCGCGGCCCGCGCCCAGGACCATCCGCGCGAGGCCGTCGGCGTTGCGCGCGAGGTGGGTGATCACGTGCCCGACCGTCCAGCCGGGAAGGAGCGACGGACGTCGCGCGACATCGTCGGACAGCCCCTCGAGATGTCGGCTCAACCCCTGGTGCGACACCGCGCAGGCATCGACGGCGAGCTGGATCGGATTCGAGGTCACGAGGCCCAGAGTAAATCGTCTCGGCCGTCGCTGGCGCAGTCGAAAAACGTGGCAACCTGACGACATGCAACTCGCGATGATCGGTTTGGGACGGATGGGCGCCAACATGGTGCGACGGCTGCAGAAGGCGGGACACGACTGCGTCGTCTACGACGTGAGCGCCGACGCCGTCGCTGCGCTGGAGGCCGAGGGCTTCACCGGGGCCACATCGCTCGAGGACCTGATCGGCAAGCTGGCCGCGCCGCGGCACATCTGGATCATGGTTCCTGCGGCGTTCGTCGCCAGCACGGTGGCCAAGATCGTGCCGCTCATCGACGCCGGCGACACCCTGATCGACGGCGGCAACAGCTGGTACCGCGACGACGTCGACGCGTCGGCACCGCTCGCCGAGCAGGGCATCCACTACCTCGACGTCGGCACCAGCGGCGGCGTGTTCGGCCTCGAGCGCGGCTACTGCCTGATGATCGGCGGCAACCCCGAGGCCGTTGGCCAGATGGCTCCGATCTTCGACACCCTGGCACCCGGCGTCGCCAGCGCGGGGCGCACGCCGGGCCTCGGCGGCACGCCGTCGACGGCCGAGCAGGGCTGGTTGCACTGCGGACCCAGCGGCGCCGGCCACTTCGTCAAGATGGTCCACAACGGCATCGAGTACGGGCTGATGGCCAGCTACGCCGAGGGGCTCAACATCCTCGCCCACGCCAACATCGGCGCCGAGACCCACGCCAAGGACGCCGAGACCGCACCGCTCACCCACCCGGAGTACTACCAGTACGACCTCGACCTCGGCGCGATCACAGAGGTGTGGCGCCGCGGCAGCGTCGTGGCCAGCTGGCTGCTCGACCTCACGGCAGCGGCGATGAGCACCGATCCGCGACTCGCCGCGTTCGAAGGTCAGGTCAGCGACAGTGGCGAGGGCCGCTGGACGATCCACGCCGCGATCGACGAAGGCGTGCCCGCGCCGGTGCTCTCGGCCGCCCTGTACCAACGGTTCAGCTCGCGCGGTCACGCGGGCATCGCCGACAAGGTGCTGTCGGCGATGCGCTCGCAGTTCGGTGGCCATGTCGAGAAGGCCGAGGGCGAACTCGTCGACGGACGGATCAAGGCCACCGATGTCCTGCCGACGGAGATCCGGCCCAGCGAGCAGGCCGCGCAGTGAGCACCAACCAGCCCCCTGCCGACGTCCTGGTCCTGTTCGGCGCCACGGGAGATCTGAGCAAGAAGAAGCTGATGCCCGCGCTGTACAACCTGCAGCGCCACGGCCGGCTCACCGTCCCCGTGATCGGCGTCGCGCGCAGCGA
>JAOBWQ010000252.1 GCA_025463425.1 Ilumatobacteraceae bacterium
GTCGACGGCGACGCACGCGACGATCGTGGAGTCGATGCCACCGGACAGACCGATCACGACATCGGTGAAGCGGTTCTTGGTGACGTAGTCGCGCGTCCCGAGCACGAGCGCCGCGTAGACCTCCGCCACGGGATCGAGCAGCGGCACGGTCTCGGCGGCCAGCCGCCCCTGGTGCTGGACGGGTTCGTCGCTGATGACCACCGTCGGCAGCAACGTCTCGGTCGCCCGTCCACGAGGATCGAGCAGCCGCTTGCGGTAGATCGGATCGAAGTCGAGGTCGACGATCATCAGCTCCTCGCGGAACTGTGCGGCGCGAGCGAGGAGGTTGCCTTCGCCGTCGAACACCATCGAGGCGCCGTCGAAGATCAGTTCGTCCTGACCACCGACCTGGTTGACGAACACGAGCGCGCAGCTCGCGTCGGCAGCGCGCGTCGCGAGCATCCGCTCACGCGCGGCCGCCTTGCCGCGGTGGTACGGCGAACCGTTGATGTTGATGTTCAGCTCGGCGCCGCCGGCGGCCTGCTCGGCCAGCGGACCGGTGGGGCTCCAGATGTCCTCGCAGATGCTGACGCCGACCTTGATCCCACCGACGACGTACAGCTCGAGCGGATCGCTCTCCTTGCCGGGCGTGAAGTAGCGGGCCTCGTCGAACACCGAGTAGTTCGGCAGCAGCCGCTTGCGATACGTGCCGCGGATCTCACCGTCAGACATCACGGCCGCAGCGTTGTAGAGGTCGCGGTCGCTGTCGACGAAGCCGACCACGGCGACGCACCGCCGTGTGCGCGCTGCGATCGTGGTGAGGATGTCCTTGTTGTCGGCGACGAAGCCTGGCTTGAGGACGAGGTCCTCCGGCGGATAGCCGGTGATCGACAGCTCGGGGAACGCGATGATGTCGCATCCAGCGGCCTCGGCTTGGTCGTAGCAGTCGACGATCTTGGTGAAGTTGCCCTTCAGATCGCCCACCGTCGGGTTGAGCTGGGCCATCGCGATCCGAAGACGTGTCATGCGGAAAGGCTACTGCTGCGGCCGATCCTCAACAGCTGTCGCCGTCCACGCAGTCGATCCGTTGTCACCGGATCCTGCGGCCGGGTACGTGGTCTAGAGTGGCGCGCAGTTCGGACACCCCGTGCTTGGTTGGACGGGAGTCAACGATCATGGGCTGTTCACGTTCTCTCGGCACGACGTTCGTCAGAGGTCTCGCAACAGTGTCGCTGGCGACGGCGGCGGTCGTGGTGATGGGTTTCGCCGGCGTCTCGCCTGCGCATGCCAGTTCCTCGACACTCGTGATCTCCGAGTTCCGCGCGCGTGGAGCCAGTGGAGTGAACGACGAGTTCGTCGAGATCCAGAACATCGGGTTCTCGAGCATCGTCGTCACCTCCGCCGGCGCCAGCACAGGGTTCGCCGTCGTCGCCTCCGACGGCGTCGTCCGTTGTGTCATCCCAAACAGCACGACGATCCCTGCGTTCGGCCACTTCCTCTGCACCAACTCGATCGGCTACCAGCTGTTCACCTATCCGGGCGCGAGCGGAGCAGGCGCCACTGGGAACGCCACGTTCGCCACCGACATACCCGATCAGGCCGGCATCGCATTGTTCAACACGAGCCTCGCGCTGGGCTTCGTGATCGGCAACCGGATCGACGCCGTCGGCCCGTCGACGGTGAGCACCCTGTACCGAGAAGGTGCCGGACTCCCACCACTGACGCCGAACAGCTCCGACTCCAGCTGGTTCCGCAACCTGTCGACCTCGACGGTCAACACGCTCACGCCGAGCGTTCTCGACACGGCAACTCCCGGAGTCTCCGAGGACACCGACGACAACCTGAGCGACTTCGTGTTCGTCGACACGAACGGCATCTCGATCGGTGGAGGGCAGCGCCTCGGCGCCCCGGGGCCCGAGAACCTCGCTGCGCCGGTGCCGAACGGCGGTCTCGCCGTCAGCCTGTTCGATCCATGCGTCAGCGCAGACACATCGCCGAACGCGGTGGTCGACACGACCAGCGTCCCGGGCCAGAACTCCACGTTCGGGACGACGAGCGTCCGCCGGACGATCACCAACAACACCGGCGGAACGGTCACTCGGCTCCGCTTCCGAGTCGCCGATCAACGCACCTTCCCAGCGGCCTCGGGCTTCGCCGACCTGCGCGATCGAACGTCGACCGACGTCTCGACGACGGTGGACAGGACGCCGTGCGGAGTCGGCACGAGCAGTGTGACCGCACACGGGACGACGCTCGAGGAGGGAGCAGTGACTCAACCCAACGGCGGAGGGTTCAACAGCTCGTTCAGTGTGGGCAGCGTCAGTGTCGCAACCCCGTTGCTCCCGGGAGCATCCGTCGACGTGCAGTTCCTGTTCGGCCTGCAGCAGACGGGGAAGAACAGCACCAGGGTGATCATCGAAGCCCAGACAACGGGTTCGATCACGCGGCCGTACCTCGCGTGCTTGGGCGCGACCGGCATCGGCGTGACGAGCATCTGCGCTGGCCTCGCACCCGTTTCGGCGGCCGACGGATATGTCGGCATCGAGGACACGCCGCTGACCGTCGCCGCTCCAGGGGTCTTGGCCAACGACTTCGATCCCGACGCCGGCTCCCCGGGTACGGTCAAGGCCGCATCCGTGTCGTCGCCCGTCCATGGCACCGTCACCGTGAACGCGAATGGTTCGTTCAGCTACACCCCCGCCGCGAACTACAACGGCCCGGACTCGTTCACTTACCAGTCCACCGACGGCACGCTCGACAGCGCAGTGACCACCGTGACCCTGACGATCGGCGCCGTCAACGACGCGCCCGTGGCGGGGGCTGACGCGTACTCCGTTTCGCAGGACTCGCCGCTGACCGTCGGGGCGCCTGGGGTGCTCGTCAACGACACCGATGTCGACGGACCGGTCACGGTCAGGGCGGGATCCGCCTCGACACCGGCGCACGGAGCACTGGCGCTCAACGGCAACGGCTCGTTCACGTATACGCCTGCGGCGGGCTACACAGGACCGGACTCGTTCACGTACAAGATCACGGACGGCGTCATCGACAGCGCATCCACCACCGTCAGCCTGACAGTCATCCCGACGCCAGCTCCTTCGGGCGCAACCCGTTTCGTGCCGCTCGCTCCGTTGCGGTTACTCGACACGCGTGAGGCAGCGGACATCACCGGCGGCCTGGCCGTCGCGGCGGACACCTCGATCGACCTGCAGATCCTCGGCCGGGCGGGCGTGCCATCGACGAACGTGGCCTCGGTCGTGCTCAACGTCACCGCCGCCCAAGCAACCGCACCGGGATACGTGACGGTCTGGCCGAGCCTGCAGGACCGACCGACGGCTTCGAACCTCAACGTGACCGCCCCCGGTCAGAACATCGCCAACCTCGTCACCGTTCGGGTCGGCGCCAACGGCAAGGTGGCGATGTACACGCAATCCGGAACGCACTTCGTCGTCGACGTCGCCGGCTACTACGAACCGGCCACGGTGGCGACTTCGGCCGGCCGGTACACGGCACTCGCGCCGTCACGGATCCTCGACACCCGTTCTGCCGTCGGCGTTGCCGGCACATCTGCCGTGCCAGCGGGCGGACAGGTCGACCTGCTCGTCGCAGGACAGGGTGGAGTTCCGGTGGCAGGGGTGGCCGCCGTCGTCCTCAACGTGACCGCCGCGGAAGCGACGGTGGCCGGATTCGTGACGGTCTGGCCGGCCGGCCTGCCACGACCCACTGCCTCGACGCTCAACGTCACCTTCGGGGGGCAGAACATACCCAATGCCGTCATCGTCCCACTCGGAGCGGATGGGAAGATCTCGCTCTTCACCCAATCCGGAACCCAGTTCCTCGCCGATGTCGCGGGATGGTTCGGTGACGCGACCCAGCCGGCGTCCTTCGCCGGGCTGTTCGAACCGCTCGCGCCGATCCGCGTCCTCGACACCCGGGCGGCGAACGGCACCTCGACGACGAGTGCCTTGCAGGCGGGCGGATCCGTCGATCTCGTCGTCGCCGGCCGAGGTGGCGTCCCGGCTACCGGGGTCAGCGCGGCAGTGCTCAACGTGACCGCAGCCGAGGCGGTCGCACCCGGGTTCGTCACCGTGTGGCCGACGGCCAACACGCGTCCGACGACGTCCATCGTGAACGTCACGGCTCCCGGCCAGAACATCGCCAACCTTGCGTTCGCCACCCTCGGGGCGGGCGGCAGCGTCTCCCTCTTCACCCAGGGCGGCACTCATCTGCTGGCCGACGTCGCCGGCTACTACATCAGCGGTTGAGTGCGCTCGGCTGGCGCGTCCACCGGTGTCCTCAGCAGTGGTCACCCGGCAGCAGCGGCGCGGCCGCAACCGAGTACGTGATCCCGGCGTCGGTGAAATAGGTCAGCTGATCGGCGTCGGTGAGGATCGTTCCGGCGGTGCTCGCCGGCACGACGACGCACGTCGCCGCGCTTGCCAACGGCACGCCGATCTCGGCCGGCCAGGCGACCGTGCGCGACGTCGGCCCCTCGGTGGCGACGGGCATCTGCTCGGGCGCGACCACCGTTGCCTGGATCCGGTACGCAGTCGGCTCGAACGCTGCGTCCGGGCCGAGGATGTCCGCACCGAAGTACTGCTCGAGGTCGGCGATCTGGATGCACACACCGTTGAGCACGTTGCGATCCTTGGTCTCCGCAGGATCGGCGAGACCGAGCGCGTATGCCTGGTGCACGAACGTGCCGTCCTTCGCGTCGAGGATCAGCTGGGTGTCGGGCGCATCGGCGATGTTCAGCTGCGCGCTGTAGTCCGGTGGTGTCCGCAACAGGTGCGCATCGTCGGCTGCGCGGAGAACCTTCTGGATGCCGGCTTCGGTGATGGTCCGCACGTTCATCGTCGGCACGAGTGGGCCGGGGTAGATGTCGGTGTGCACGCCCTGGGTGTAGACACGCCCGTCACCCGAGATCAGCACCGTCGGCAGGCTCGTGAACGCCACGTTCGCGGGCACGAAGCCACCGACGTAGGCGAGCCGCACGACGACATCGTCCACCCCCGTCGGGTGGGCGATCCCGGTGCCGTTGGGCGTGACCGAGTCGGTCGTGGGGTCGGCGGTGGGGTCGGTGCTCGCCGGTTCGGTCGTCGCCGGCCTCGTCTCCGCGGTCGTGTCGACGGTCGTGGCCTGAGTCGTCGGCGGGGTCGTGTCACCGGTCGCCACCGGCGGATTGGCGCCGGCGCCCTGGGTGTTGTCGCCGCAAGACGCGACGACCGCGGTGAGCACAGGCGCGCCGAGGAGGGCGACGAGCAACGTCCGCCGGCTCAGGCCGGCGCCCATCCGTGCGGCCAATCGAGTGTTGTCAGGATGCGCGTTCATGCCGTGTACGACGTCGGCCGGCACGTCCCGGTTCCCGCCCGTCGATCTGAGGCGCGCCCGGCCCGCCTCCGCCTGTCCGCGACGAGACAGGTCGTTCGACCAATGTCTTGACTCACACGTGCCGGCCCGCCAGCCTGGACGGCGGGCACTGCGGCACAACCCGGCAGATGAGCCGCGTGTCACGCGGCCGAACCGCCCGGTTCACACGCCGTTCACAAATACGCAACGACATAGAAATCCCTGGCTGACACGCTGCGCCCGCTGCTATCAATCCGTCCCCGGAGGAACTCTCTCAATGGCTTACCAAGCTGAATACATCTGGCTCGACGGAACGTCGCCGACGCCGCTGCTGCGCTCGAAGACGAAGATCATGAAGGACGAGGCCACGACTCCTCCGATCTGGGGCTTCGACGGCTCGTCCACGAACCAGGCAGCTGGTGAGAGCAGCGACTGCGTGCTCAAGCCCGTGTTCTCCTGCCCGGACCCGATCCGCGGCGGAGCCAACATCTTGGTCCTCTGCGAAGTCCTCTCGGCCTCGGACATGAAGCCCCATCCGACCAACACCCGGGCGACGCTCGAGAAGGTCTACAAGAAGTACGCCAAGCAGGGCATGATCTTCGGTCTCGAGCAGGAGTACACGATGCTCAAGCTCGACGGCACCCCGCTCGGCTTCCCCGCCGGCGGCTTCCCCGGTCCGCAGGGCCCGTACTACTGCGGCGTCGGGGCCGGTCGCGTCATCGGTCGGGAGATCATCGAAGAGCACACCCAGGCGTGCATCGACGCAGGTCTGCTGATCGAGGGCACCAATGCCGAAGTCATGCCCGGCCAGTGGGAGTTCCAGATCGGCGCCGCTGACCCGCTCACGGTCGGCGACCACATGTACGTCGCGCGCTGGCTGCTCCACCGCGTCGCCGAGGACTACGACATCCAGATCTCGTTCGACGCCAAGCCGGCCAAGGGCGACTGGAACGGTGCAGGCATGCACACCAACTTCTCGACCATCGCGATGCGCGAGGGCTACGAGGCGATCGAGAAGGCTTGCATCGCGATCGGCAAGAAGATCGACCTCCACGTGAAGGGCTACGGCGACGACATCGAGAGCCGCC
>JAOBWQ010000286.1 GCA_025463425.1 Ilumatobacteraceae bacterium
CTCGCGATCATCGCCGGGCTGTACGTGCTGGCTCGAGCGTGGGGACGAGGCGCGGCCTGCGTGACGGCTGCGATGTCGGTCTTCTTGATCCTGACCCCGATCGGACTGACCGCGATGGCGTGGAACGGTGGGGTCGCGCTCGGGCTGTGGAGCGTGGTCTTCGCCGTGCGGTCGCGCAAAGTCGCTTCGGCGAAGACAGCTAAGCGGATGCTGATCGCGTCCGGCCTGCTCGCCGGTCTGGCGCTCACCTACCGCCCCGATCTGATCGTCGCGTTGGTCCTGGTCCACGGCTGGCTGCTGTGGCGCCGCAGCGGCTGGAAGCCGTTCGGCATCGGCGGCGTGATCGGCCTGCTGCACATCCTCGTCGATGTCGCGCGCATCGGTCTCGGCACGGCGATCCGGACGATGCTGATCGATCCCGTGGTCAAGCTGCGGCCCGGCCGCGAGCTCCCCCGGCCGCCGAGTTGGAGCCACCTCGACGGCGCGTTGCAGGCCATCGCCGAGACCGTGCCGCCGTGGTGGCGGTTCCCCGCGATCGCACCGAGCCATCAGCTGTTCCTGTGGTTCTTCGCCCTCCCGCTGGCCGCGCTGCTCGTGGTCGGCACCGGCATCGTCGTCCACCGCCGCACCAACGGCTCACCGCGAGCGATCGTGCTCACCGCGGCCGGTCTGTTCGGGCTCGGACTGCTCCCCCAGGCGTTCCAGCGCCCCGACTCCACGCACCTGACATGGGTCGCGTGCATCTCCTGGCCGCTGCTGGTGCCGACGTTGATCGAGCTGATCCGGATGCGCGCGCCGCGGGCGCATCCCCGGCTCCGCCTCGCGATCAGCGGCGGGTTCCTGGCCGCGCTGCTGTTCGTCGTCTGCCCGTTCTTCACCTACCGCACGTACCTGCTCTACGCCCGCGTCAGCGTCGGCAACCTGCCGTCGGCCTACGAGGTGCGCCGCAACGATCGGCTGTTCTTCATGGGCGACCTGCCCCCGGCCAAGGCCACGCAGGGCGTGATCGACACGCTCGATCAGCTCTCCCGGCCGGGCGAGCGGCTCTTCGTCGGGCCGGTCGACCTCCGCCGGACCTGGTACTCGGACACGTTCTTCTACTACCTGTTCCCGGAGCTGCCTCCTGCGACGCAGTTCATGGAGATGGATCCCGGCATCGCCAACGCGCCCGGCTCCCCGCTGGCGGGCGAGGTCGCCAGCGCCGACTGGGTGCTGCTCACGTCGTTCTGGGCCGGCTGGTACGAGCCGAACACCGCGATGGACTACGGCCCCGACGCGCCGAACGCGGTCGTGCGCGACAAGTTCTGCCTCGTCCAGAGCTACGAGAACGGTCTCGTCGACCTGTACCACCGCTGCGACGAACCACTCCCCGACGGCGCCACCCAGGTGCCGTACTCGGCCGACACTCCCGGCCCGCCGTCAGCCGCAGACGTCGCCGCCACCCCCGCCGCAGCCACCCCGTAGACACCCCCGTTCTTTGAACCCTTCGGACCCGAGAGGGGTCCGAACCGACGCGAAGTTCGACATGTACGGGCTCGGAGCGCCACACGGATGGGTGTGGGTCAGGACTGGTGGCGGACGACCTCACCGTGCAGCGCCCGGATCACGCCGAGCGCCGACGAATCCCACGTCAACGTGCGCGCCCAAGCCAACGCGGCGGCGCCCATCGACTGACGGCGGGCGTCGTCGAGCAGGACATCGGCCAGCGCGGTGCCGAGATCGTCAACGGGAGCGAGCACACCGGTGATCCCGTCGCGGACGCTGCAGCGGTGCCCACTGATGTCGGTCGCGACCGCCGGCGTGCCGCAGGCAGCAGCCTCGGTGAGGGTCAGGCCCCAGCCCTCGGCCAGTGATGCGCTGGCCACCACCCACGCCTGCTGATACAGCGTGAGCAGGGCTTCGTTCACGAGTCGCCCGGCGAAGGAGATCCAGTCGTGGGCCCCGTGCTCGGCGACGATCCGCTCCAGCCGCGCCAACTCGGGCCCTTCGCCGACGATGACCAGCCGCATCGCGGGCACTCGAGCGTGGGCCACGACCGCGGCCTCGATCATCCGGTCGAAGCGCTTGACCGGTGCCAGCCGGCCGACGGCGACGACCAGGGGGTGTGACGACCGCTCGCCGCCGGGGCGGAAGAACGGCTCCACCCCGTTGGGCACCGCCGTCACCTTGGCGGCCCGGAAGCCCAGCGCGAGCAGCTCGTCGCGCGTCGCATCCGAGGGGGTGAGCATCGTCGTGCGGCGGTAGAACGGCGGCGCGAGCCGGCTCTCCATGATCGCCCCGAGCCGAGCGAACGGCTCGGGCAGGATCTGCCCCCACATCGGACCGTGCACGTGATGGAGGAAGCCGATGCGCGGCCTGCGGCACCACACCGGACTCATGAACGGCACGGCGTTCCAGATCTCGATCAGCGCGTCGTACGGCCCCATCCTGTGGGTCAGTTCCGACGCCACGGCTCTCGGGAACACGCTGTAGCGACTCCCCCGGCGCACGACGTGGTACCCGGCACGGTCCTCGGTGGCCGGGATGCCGACGGCAGCGCTGGTGCGGTGGGTGACATCGAGTCCTGCCGCAGCGAAGCGCGACATGAACTCGTGGGCGTGGCGCTCCGAGCCGCCGGCGTCACGGTCGGCGAAGTCGCGCCAGCCGAGCACGTGGACTCTGCGAATGCCCCGCCGGAGCAGGTCGTCTGCGGTCTCCGCAAACGAGAGTTCAGCGGTCATCGCTGACCAGGGGCGGCGGGCACAGTCCCAGAGCATAAGAGGCCCGCACGCGCGTCGGGCAACTCTCGACCCGTCGCCCTGCCACCTTGCACCTTGTCGGGTCCGGCCGGGTCCGCGGGCGACCGGTAGCATCGCGCTTCTGATGTCGGCCGTCACCGAGTTCCGCAGCTTCTGGAACCGCCGGATCCAGATCCCGGTCAGCGGCGACGCACTCGTCCTCGACATCGGCAGCGGGGACAAGCCGCA
>JAOBWQ010000311.1 GCA_025463425.1 Ilumatobacteraceae bacterium
CCGATCTGTGGGGCGCCGGCACCGAGCCACCGTTCAGCGTGCTCGTCGATCTGTTCGAGGACTACCTGGAGCTCGTCGAGGAGGCGGCATGACCGACCACGACCACGACCACGACCACGACCACGACCACGACCACGACGGGCACGATCACTACGCCACCCCCCGCTCGCGTCGGCCGCGATCGGAGTTCGAGCTGCGCACGATGGCGCTCGAGGCCGCGCTGACCGAACGCGGCCTCGTGAGCACCGACTCGATCGACAGCTTCGTCGACCACCTCGAGCACCAGATGGGTCCGCACCACGGTGCGCGTGCCGTCGCCCGGGCATGGGTCGATCCGAGCTTCAAGCAGCGCCTGCTCGCCGACGGCACCGCCGCGCTCGCCGAACTGGGCATCGCCGGCGCAGAGGGCGACAACATTCGCGTCCTCGAGAACACCAGCGACATCCATCACCTGGTGGTGTGCACGCTGTGCTCGTGCTATCCCTGGCCGGTGCTCGGGGCGCCCCCGATCTGGTACAAGAGCTTCGCCTACCGGTCGCGGGCGGTGGCCGAGCCTCGGGCGGTGATGCGCGAGTTCGGGCTGGAGATCGACCCTGACGTCGCCGTCAAGGTCTGGGACTCCAGTGCCGAGGTGCGCTACCTCGTGCTCCCCGAGCGCCCGCAGGGCACCGAGGATCTCGACGAGGCCGCACTGGCCGCGCTCGTCACGCGCGACTCGATGATCGGCGTCGGCCTGGCCCTGCCCGCTCCCAGCGCCTGACGCGAGTGAACGGACGGGCCGGATCCCGGACGCTACGGATGCGCCGGCATCAGGACGTGGATCAGCTCGTCCCAGCAGTCGCTCGTGACATCCACGTCAGCGACCAGGCCACCCGACGCATCGAAGGACCGGATGCCGGAGCCGCGCGATGACTGGCGCAGCTCGACGTGCGCCCCGGGCACGAATCCGGCGGACTCCCCGATGTGGTCGGCAATGACCCGCTCGACCCGTTCGATGGTCTGCTCGTCGGCCGCGATCGGCATCACCTCGATCGGCAGCCCGTCCTCGACGTAGCGATACGTCGCGGCCTCCGCACGGGTTGCGCGGAGATCGCCGGCGTCCACGTCGACGCATTCGACCACCATCCGCTCCAGCGCAACGACCCACGACTCGTAGTACGCGCGCTCCGGCTCCTCCGCGAGCGCAGCGATCAGCCGGTCACGAAACGCACTCCAGTCGAGACCACTGCGGCGCACGACATCGAACGCCAGCCCGAACGCCCGGCCTTCCCACGGTTCGGCGAACACCGGCTCACCGTCACGGGTGGGCCAAGCCGCCACACCGTCCAGTTCGAAACCCTCTCCCGCCGTCGCAGCCACGACGCCAGAGTACGGTGAGCGGACGTGACACCAGCACCCGTGCCCCTCCTGCCCAGCGCACCGGGATGGTTCCGCCGTGCCCTGGCCGTGCCCTACGAGGACGGCACGGTCACCGTGGCGGGGGCCACGATCCACTACGTCGCATGGGGTCAGCGGGGCCGCCGCGGCCTGGTGTTCATCCACGGCGGCGCAGCCCACGCGCACTGGTGGTCACACGTCGCGGCGACGTTCGCGAACGACTTCCGGGTCGTTGCGATCGATCTGTCCGGCCACGGCGACAGCGACCACCGCGACGAGTACACGCTGGAGTGTTGGACGGACGAGGTCGTCGCCGTCACCGCGGCCGCCGGCATCGACGGGCTGCCGGTGGTGATCGGGCACAGCATGGGCGGCATGGTGACGATCGCGACCGCCGCGTTGCACCCGGGCCTCGTCGAAGGCGTGATCATCTGCGACTCCCCCGTCACGTCGCCGGACCCCGAGGTGAGCGCGCACCGCACGAAGGACGCGTTCGGCATGCCACGCACGTACGCCACGGTCGACGAGGCGCTCCACCGGTTCCGCACCGTGCCCAGCCAGCGAAACGACCTCGACTTCGTGATCGACCACATCGCGCGCCGCTCGTTGCGCCCCGCCACGGGTGGCTGGCAGTGGAAGTTCGACCGGCGGATCTTCGACTCGTTCCAGGACGGCATGCGCTCGATCGCCAAGCCACACCTGTCGAAGCTGACGTGCAGGTTCGCGCTCCTCCGTTCCCAGTACGGGCTCGTCACGCCCACCATCGGCGCCGAGATGTACGAGGACCTCGGGCGTAACGCACCCGTGATCGAGTTGCCTCAAGCGGGGCACCACCCGATGCTCGACCAGCCGCTGATCCTGCTCACCGCGCTGCGCACGTTGCTCGCGGACTGGGATCACTCCGATCCGCGGGCCGCCGTTCAGGACTGAGCCGGCAGCCTCCCGGATTCGACGAGCGCGCCGACGGCACGTTCGAGGAGCGGCTGCTGCGCCTCGAGGATCTTCGCCGCCGCGACCTCGAGTGGGAAGTACTCGGCACGGTCGACTTCGGGGAAGCTGCGCACGACCCCCGACTTCGGCGGCCAGACCATCTCGAAGGTGTTGCTGACCACCACAGCCGTGTCGATCTCGCCGATGCCGCACCACGCGATCACCCGTTTGCCCGCCTTCTGGACGATGTCGCCGATCGGGATCAGCTCCCCGTCCGGGCAGTCCGTGCCGAGCTCCTCGCGGAACTCCCGCTGTGCGACCTCCAGGGGCTCCTCTCCCTCCTCGATCTCGCCTTTCGGGATCGACCACGCGCCGACGTCCTTCTTGGCCCAGAACGGGCCACCGGGATGGACCAGCAGCGCCTCTGCACGTCCCTCGACGACGCGGACCAGCACGATTCCGGCGCTGCGGTGCTCAGGCACGGAGCAGACCGGACACGCCGGCGGAATCCACGCGGGCGTGGTCACCGTCGAGCACGTCGCGCCAGCCCCGGGTGCGGAACATCACCACCGACGCCAACACGGCGACGGCGATGCACGCTGCCAAGAACGCGACGCGCATGTTCACCCAGTCGCCGACGATGCTGATCCAGAGCACGCCGATGCCGTAGCAGAACCCCATCGCGGCCTGGGTGATCGACAGCACTCGGCCGCGTTGGCCGGCCGGAGCATCGCGTTGCACGATGGCCATCGCGCTGGTGAAGATGCTGGCCGAGCCTGCGCCGAGGCACAGCACCGCGGCGCCCGCGACGACCGTCGTCGGCGCCAACGCATAGACGCCATAGGCGAGGACGAGGCCCGTTGCGGCGACGAACACGGTGTGGCCACGACCGTGACGGGCGGCGAGGATGGTGAACAGCAGTCCGCCGATGATCGCACCGACGCCCTGCACCGCGCTGAAGGTGCCGGCCATGCCGGTGCCGCCACCGAAGACCTCGCGGGCATAGATCGGAATCAGACCCATGAACGGCCCGACGCACAGGTTGAGGATCATGATCATGACGATGCCGTACTGGCAGCCGGCGACGCGCCGCACGGCGCGCCAGCCCTCGCGCATGCGCGCGAACATGCCTTCGCTCATCGCGTCCGCCGCCGATGGCATGAACGCCCGCCGGAGCAGCGACACGGCAACGGCCATCCCCGCGAAGGAGATCGCGTTGAAGCCGACCGTCCAGGCGGGGCCGAGTGTGGCCACCATCACGGTGCCGATCAGCGGCCCGAGGATGCGGCCACCGTTCCACGAGTAGATGCCGAGCGCGACCATCGCCATCAGCTCCTCGGGAGGCACGAGGTCGGGCAGCATCGCCGAATATGCCGGCTGGCCGAGCGCGCCACCCGTGGCCGAGAAGACGATGATGGCGGACAGGATCAACGGGTTGCGAACGCCCATCGCGAGCACGACTGCCAGCACCGCGGTGGCGACCGCCTGGAGGCTCAATGCGGCGGCGAACACCCGCCGACGGTCGTAGCGATCGGCCAGCAGACCACCGATCGGGGCACACAGCCCCTGCGGGGTGAACAGTGCCAAGGCGGTCAGGCCGGTGTACAGCGCGCTGCCCGTGTCCTTCGCGACGAGGCTGCCTACGACGATGAGCTGCACCCAGGTGCCGACGTCGGAGAACAGGCCGGATCCCCACACCAGCAGCACCGACCGGCGGCGCAGCGGGCGGAACGGATGGGAGCTCACAGCGGTACAACCGTACCGGTGATCGCAGCCGGCCGGCGAGTTGTTTGCTCCGGCTCGCGGGGACGGCGGGACGGCGCAGTAGCTTCGGCCGCGTGGGGTCACCGGTGAACGTGCAGGGCGGGCGCGAGTTGATCGCAGTCCGCGTGATCGATTGCAGCACGA
>JAOBWQ010000312.1 GCA_025463425.1 Ilumatobacteraceae bacterium
CCACGCCAGCGCCGGCACCGGCACCGACGCCCCAGCAGCCGAGCCCTCCGGCGGCTGCCGTCGCAGCCGTACCGGACCTCACTCCCGCCCCCGCCACCCCGGCGTCGCCGTCTGCACCTGCGGCACCCTCGTCGGGCGCCGGACTGCTGGCCGCGGTCACCCAGGCCTGGCAACCGAACGTGTTGCCGACGCTCAAGCCGATGGCTCGGGCGCTGTTCTCCGCCGGGCACTTCGTCAGTGAGGCCGGCGGCACCGTCTCGTTCGGCCTGCCCAACGACACCCATCGGTCGCGGTGCGAGTCATATCGAGTCGACGTGGAAGCGGCCATCGCCGCGCAGATCGGCACCACGGTCAAGCTGTCACTCGTGGTCGACACCTCCGGCCCCCCGGACGATCACCTCGCCACGGTGGTGCCATTGCGCAAGGGCGCGCAGATCTCATCGGCTGCGGTGGCCGCCGCAGAGTCCCGGGCCAGGGCCGAGGAGAACGAGATCGACCTGTCGGATCTCGTCGATGCGCCGCCGGAAGCGATGAAGTCACCGGCCGATCGCCTCGCCGAGGCGTTCCCTGGTTCGGTCTTCGTCGAGGATCCCCGCTGACGTGGCCACCTACACCCAGCCGGTCCAGGCCCTGATCGACGAACTTGGCCGACTTCCCGGCATCGGTCCGAAGTCCGCCCAACGCGTCGCGTTCCACCTCCTCAAGGCTCCCGGCGATGACGTCGCCCGGCTCGCCCACGCGATCACCGACGCCAAGGCCCGGGTGCGTTTCTGCTCGCGTTGCTTCAACTTCGCCGAGGGCGAGCTGTGCCCGATCTGCCTCGATGATCGGCGCAGCAGCCAGATCCTGTGTGTGGTCGAGGAATCCCGCGACATCGTCGCGCTGGAGAAGACCGGCGAGTTCCACGGTCGCTACCACGTGCTGCTGGGCGCGATGAGCCCGCTCGAAGGCATTGGCCCGGAGCAGCTGAAGATGAAGGAGCTGTTCATCCGGCTCGGTCCCGAAGACGTGCAGGAGGTCATCCTCTGCACGAACCCGAACACCGAGGGCGAGGTCACCGCGCTCTACATCGCGCGGATGCTCAAGCCGTTCGACGTCAAGGTGACCCGCATCGCCAGCGGCCTGCCGGTCGGCGGCGACCTGGAGTATGCCGACGAGCTGACCCTCGGGCGGGCGATGGAAGGCCGCCGGGAGATGTCGTCCTAGCGGTCTCTCGACCAACCACGGGCCGACCGCAGGCCGAACGTAGGCCGAAAAATGCTGAGGCACCACCCCTGTAGCTGGTAGCGGGCGGACGGGCCAGCTGCAAAGGTGGTGCCTCAGTTCTGCTCCGACGACCCGGGAAGGAGGCCGAGACGTCGGCGATGAGTTGTTGCAGTTACGTTACGATCCAAGCGGCCGGAAGTCAACCACTTCTGACATGAAACCGAAATATTCCATCGATGTCATTCGGCTTGCGTCAGACCGTACGGACGATGAGCGCGTCGCCCTGGCCCCCGCCGCCACAGAGCGCAGCGGCGCCCGTGCCACCGCCACGGCGCTTCAGCTCGTGCAGGATCGTCAGCGCGAGCCGGTTGCCGCTCATCCCGATCGGGTGACCGAGCGCGATCGCTCCGCCGTTGACGTTGGTGACGGCATCGGTGATCCCGAGCTCGGCCATCGAGGCGATGCCGACTGCGGCAAACGCCTCGTTGAGCTCGAACAGATCGATGTCGTGGAGGCCGAGGTCGGTGCGCTTCAGCGCCTTCAGGATCGCCCGGCTCGGCTGGTGGAGCAGCGAGGCGTTGTCCGGTCCGGCGACCATGCCGTATCCGACGACCTGGCCGAGCGGTTGCACGCCGCGCTGCTGCACGGCACGCTCGGACATCACGATGACGGCCGAGCCGCCGTCGCTGATCTGCGACGCGTTCGCCGCGGTGATCGTGCCCTCTTTGTCGAACGCCGGCTTCAATCCGCCGAGCGACTCCATCGTGGTGTTGGCGCGCACGCCTTCGTCGTGCTTGACCACGACCGGGTCACCCTTGCGCTGCGGGATGGTGACCTCGACGATCTCGTCGTCGAACTTGCCGGCGGCGATCGCGGCCGCCGCGTTGACGTTGCTCTTCATCGCGAACTCGTCCTGCTGCTCGCGGCTGATCTCGCCGTTGGTGTAGCGGTCGGTGCCGAGGCCCATCAGGCACGCGTCGAACGCGCACCACAGGCCGTCCTTGATGATCGCGTCGGCGAGCTCGGTGTTGCCGTAGCGGAACCCGCCTCGCGCCCCGGCGGCGATGTACGGGGCATTGGTCATGCTCTCCATGCCACCGGCCACGACGATGTCGGCCTCACCGGCCGCGATCATCTGGTCGGCGAGGTAGATCGTGTTCAGGCCGGACAGGCAGACCTTGTTGATGTTGATCGCCGGGACGCTCATGGGGATGCCGGCCTTGACCGCTGCCTGCCGGGCGGGCACCTGGCCCTGCCCCGCCATCAGCACCTGACCCATCAGGACGTGCTCGACCTCTTCGGGTGCGACACCGGCGCGTTCCAGCGCAGCCTTGATCGCGATCGAGCCGAGCTCGGCAGCGGAGAAGCCGGCCAGCGCGCCGCTCATCTTGCCGATCGGCGTGCGGGCTCCTGCAACGATGTACGAACCAGCCATGGCCCAGCCTTTCCCTCGAGACCGCGCTGCGGTCGTCAACGACGAAAGCGTAGGCCCACGCCGCTACCCGCCGGTAACCGATGTGACCAAGCGATGGCGATGGCCACTCAGCACGCTTGGCAGACGCTCCCTACCGCTGGGTAACATCGCCGGATGCAGAAGATCCTCGAAGCGATCCTGGCCGGCGCCACCGGTGCCGAGCTGGCAAGCATCCCACTGCCGGACTCGTATCGAGCCGCCGTCGTCCGACGTGAGGACGCGGCGATGTTCGAGGGTGTCGCATCAGCCGACAAGGACCCGCGCAAGAGCCTGCACATCGACGAGGTGGCGTTGCCGGAGATCGCCCCGGACGAAGCCATCGTCGCGGTGATGGCGTCGAGCATCAACTTCAACACGGTCTGGACGAGCATCTTCGAGCCACTGCCGACGTTCGGGTTCCTCGATCGCATGGCCAAGGAGAGCGAATGGGGCGCCCGCCATGCCCTGCCCTACCAGGTCGTCGGATCCGACGCGGCCGGTGTCGTGTTGCGCACCGGATCGGCGGTGCGCAACTGGAACGTCGGCGATCGCGTCACGATCCACTGCAACCACGTCGACGACCAGGACCCATCCGCGCACGACGACTCCATGCTCGCGTCGAACCAGCGGATCTGGGGCTTCGAGACCAACTTCGGTGGTCTCGCCGACCTCACCATCGTCAAGGCCAACCAGCTGATGCCCAAGCCGACCCACCTGACGTGGGAGGAGTCGGCCGTCAACGCGCTGTGCAACTCCACCAGCTACCGCATGCTCGTCGGCCGCAACGGAGCGCGGATGAAGCAGGGCGACAACGTCCTCGTGTGGGGGGCCACGGGCGGCATCGGCGGCTACGCCACCCAGTACGTGCTCAACGGCGGCGGCAACCCGATCGGCATCGTCAGCTCGCCGCAGAAGGCAGCGCTGCTGAACGAGCTGGGGTGCGAGGCCGTGATCGACCGCAAGGCCGAGAACTACAGGTTCTGGTCCGACGAGCACACCCAGGACGAGACCGAGTGGCGACGGTTCGGCAAGAAGATCCGTTCGCTCACCGGCGACGACCCGGACATCGTGTTCGAACACGTCGGCCGGCAGACCATGGGCGCCTCGATCTTCGCGTGCAAGCGCGGCGGCACGGTCGTCACCTGCGCCGCGACGAGTGGCTTCATGGTCGAGTTCGACAACCGCCACTTCTGGATGAAGTTGAAGAAGCTGCTCTCGTCGCACTTCGCCAACTACGCCGAGGCGTGGGAGGCCAACCGGTTGATCAACCTCGGCAAGATCCAGCCGTTGCTGTCGGCCGTCTACGGGCTCGAAGACGTCGGTGAGGCGGCGTTGAAGATCCACCGCAACGAGCACGAGGGCAAGATCGGCGTCCTGTGCCTCGCCCCCACCGAAGGCCTCGGCATCGACGATCCCGCCAAACGCGACCACATCGGCGAGGACAAGATCACCATCTTCCGTCGCTACGGCGGCTGAGTCGACAGCACGTCCCCTGGCCGGGCCGGCGCCGCGAACGCGGCCGATGGGCGTGCCGGTAGCGTGCGGCCATGTCAGCGGCAACGGCACGCACCGTCGGCGCCGACGATCGCGTCGGCGTGGTCGCCGTCTTCGATGACACGGCGACGGCCGTGTTCGCCGCGCTCTGCCGGCTCACTGCGGGTGACGGCGGTCGGGGGATCGCGCTGCTGGTCGAGACGTACGGCTACCTGGAGCGCGCGGCCAGACGCACGAACGGTGTCACCGTCGACCGCGACTGGATGATCGACGCTGCGCACAGCGTGTACGTGGCGCTCGACGGCGGACGACGTCCCGATGACCGACCGCCTGTCGGAGCGTTGAGCGCCATTCGGCGAGTCACCGTCAGCCTGCTCGGCGTCGAGCACCGCAGCGCGACCGAGGTCGCGATCCTGCTCGACGTCGACGAGTCGACCGTCGCGTCGGCGCTCGCGTCGGGCTCGACGTTGCTGACGGCCGCGTCCGATGCTGCAGGTGGCGCGAACCCCTCCGCAGCCGACGTGATCCGCCGGTGCGAGGTCTGGCTCGACGACTCCACCCGGCTCGCCGCGCGCACGTCCGTCGCGGAGGGCCGCACGGGTGCCGACACGGGGTTGGCTCCGTCAGGGCCCTGGCGCGACGGTGCAGATGCTCGTGCCGCAGCGATGCTCGGCAACCCCTGGGCACACGGACCAGCGCTCGAGGGATCGGAGCCGTTCAGGCGGCCCGCCGAGTTCGTCCGCCCGCGCCGTTCGCGGCTGATCACGATCGGTACGGTGGCCGCGATCGCAGGCGCCCTCGTCGGCCTCGCCGTCTGGCTGTCGCCGTCCAGCACCGATCACGCCGCGGGAACTGCGATCACCGATCCGAGTGGGGCGACCAACGGCGCGGCGACGCCGACGACCCGCCCGTCGATCAATGGGCCGACGACCACGGTCACGTCCGACACCGTGCCCGCCACCGACGCGGCCGCATCGAGCGATCCGAGCGATTCGAGCAGTGGAGACACGGTTGTGCTCGACCCGGCGACCGGCCTCCCCGTCGAGACGCCGGGCTTCGTGATCGACCCATTGCCCGACGGGTTGATCGGCACGAGCGCCGGCTCGAACGGGAGATCGACCGAGAATCCGATCAACTGGTTCGAGGCCTGGGCCTCACCGGATGCCGCGCGCACCAGCGGGCGATGGTTCGCCGTGCTGTCGATCGACAACTTCGAGAACGCGCTGCCGAGCGGCGTCGGCCTCGGCGCCCGGCGCGTCGACGTGGCCGGCAATCGCGGCCTGCTCGAGAACACCGCCGACGGGGCACAGCGACTCACCGTGGAGCTGCCCGGGCGCCAGCAGATCGAGTATCAGGCGTTCGGCTTCAGCGACGACGACCTCGTCCGCCTCGCGGCAGCTGCATCCTTCGGCCCTCACAACGCGCCGACGTTCGCCGCGGACGCGAGCGCACTGTTCGACGGGCTCGATGTCGTCACGTCGCGTCCGACGACGCAGTCGGTGATGGACTTCCAGATCGTGGCCGGCCTCACCGAAGGGGCACGGGCCTCGTACCAGACCGACGACGCGAAGGAGTTCCTGACCGTGCTGACCGGACCGCAGGTCGAGAACGATCTCCGGCTCGCCACGCTGTTGTCACCGGCATCGTCGGATCCCGCCGCGGCATTCGCCAGCGATCGAACCATCGTCCTGCGCGGACGCACGATGTACACGGGCGAGCTCCCGCTCGCCAGCACGCTGTCGCCGGACATCAGTGCGTTCCAGTTCATCGAGTGGCACGAGGGGGACCGCACGGTGATGATCGTCGGGCTGGTTCCGATGGACCTCTTGTTCACGGCAGCCACGAACGCGCACATCGCGACTGCCCAGCAGTGGGCTGACCTGATCGACGCGCCGCGGCCCGCCAGCACGGGTCCGCAGACGGTCGACGCCGGATCCGCCGACAGCGCCGGCATCGGCCGGACAACGACCTCCAGCGGCATCAAGTACGTGATCCTGTTGTCGACCAACCACGGCACATCGCTGGTGGTCGACGAAGAGCGACCGACTGACCCGTCCTCGACGAGCTCGGCCCAGACCCAGACCACGGAGTCCGGGGTCGCGATCACGATCGATCCCGACCATCCGTTGATCGAGCTCAACTCGATCGAGGCGACCATCGTCTCGGCGGTCTTCGTGGGCGCGCCGACAGCGGCGGGACTTCGCGTCACCGTCGACGGCTTCCCACCGGTCGACACACCGATCGTGCAGGTCGGATCGACGAACCTCTTCGGCGCCGCCACGGCCTTCAGTGAGATGTCGAGCGGCTACACCGCATCCCTGATCGATGCACGCGGCCTGGTCATCCAAGTCCTCGACCACTGACCCAGACAGCGTGCATGGAACCGAAACACCGGTCTGGGAGTCTGTGATTCGTGAGGGCACGCGCGACCATCCTCGCCGCGCTTGTCATCGGCTCAGTGATCGCGATGGACCCGGGTGGCTACTCCCCGTTTGGCCCTGCGAAGTGGCTCGTCATCTCGACCACTGGGTTCGCAGGCGGAGCCGCTGCGATGTGGAACGGAACGCCGCGTCTCGAACGACACACGTGGCGACTCTGGCTCGTCCTCGTCGGGGTGCTTCTTGCGTCCGCGCTCGTGAACCACGACGTGCCCACAGCGCTCCTCGGCCAGCCCGATCGGCATCTCGGGGTCATCAGCTGGCTGCTGTTCTGGCTGCTCTTCAGCGCGGGCCAGAGGTTGAACGAGCGCGATCGGCGGGTGGTCACGCTTTCGATGTCGATCGGCGCCGGCGCGCTCGGTGTCTACGCGAGCATCGAGTTGGTGGCCGGCCGGCCGATCGCGCTCGCCGCGTCCACGGAAAGGCTGGGCGGAACCTATGGCTCGGCAGCCTTCTTGGGTGCGGCCTGTTGCTTGCTGATCCCGATCGCGATCGGACAGTCGATCTGCACCCGCAACGCACGGTGGCACCGCACAGCTGCTGCCGTCTCCGCCGCGCTCGCCATGGTCGCGCTGATCGGGTCGGGGACACGGGCTGCGTGGCTCGGCGTCGCAGTGGCCGGGGTCATCGCGATCGCCGTGCGACAGGACCGCTCGAGGGAACCGCACCGAGGACCACGTCTGCGGATCCGAGACGTGTTGGCGCGTCGTCGGGCAGGAGTCGTCGCGGGACTGGCTGGGTGCCTCGTGATCGCACTGGCGGTCACACTGGCTCTCCGCGTCGACGACGTCACGCAACGCGATCATGGCGCGGCGTCACGGATCGACGAGTGGACCGTCGCTGTGCGCGTCCTCGCCGATCACCCGGTGCTCGGTGTTGGTCCCGAGGGATACCGCATCGCGTCGGCCGAGGGTATCGACGCTCACTACGAAGCCACCTACGGCCGCAACGCGACCGTGCCCGACCGCGCGCACAGCGGCGTGCTGGACGTCGCGCTCGCCGGTGGCATCGGCGCGATGGTCATCTTCGTCGCGCTGATCGGTCTCGTGCTGCTGCGCGCCGTGCGGTTGCTGCGCCACAGCGACACCATCGGCCGCTGGCTGGGCATCGGCGTGATCGCCTACGCGGTGCAGCAACTGTTCCTGTTCCCACTCGCCGAGGTCGACCCGGTCTTCTGGCTGGCGTCCGGCATGATCGTCACGGTCAGTCCGACAACAACCCACCCCGGCCGCGTTGGTCGGCCGCGCGATTCTTCGCGCCCGGTCGCGATTGCGTCGGCCGCGTTGGCTGCGATCGCTTTGGTTGTGGGTGTGCTCGACACGGCAGCGAGCCGGCTCGCCAATCAGTCGCTCGATTCGGCGTCGTCCGTCGACGCGATCAGTGCAGCGGATCGGGCTGTCGACCTCCGCCCAGACGTGATCACCTACCGGCTCGTCGCCGCGGGCGCCCACCTCCGACGCGGCACCCTCGCCGACGTCGACGCAGCGATCGACCAGGCAAGGCACGCGCTGCAGTGGTCGCCGCACGATCCGTTCGCGCTCGACGAGCTGGGGGTGGCACTGCTGCGCCGTGCGATCGTCACCGGCACGGCCTCGGACGAGACGGCCGCGCTCCGACAATGGCAATTGCTCGTCGAAGCCGACCCGCACCGGGCTCGGTGGCAAGTCGAGCTCGGTCGTGCGTCAGCGCTGATCGGCGATGTCGACGGGGCTCGCCGCGCCTGGACTGCGGCGACGTTGCTGGACCCCGACGACGCCACCGCCCGTGAGCTGCTCGACAGCTTGGACGCGCATGGTTGAGCGACGGCCCAGGAGGACCCGGAACAAATCAGGGACGGATGCGGAACCGATTGAGTCCGGCAGAGGTTTGTTGGATGTGGATCTCGCCATCGACGCCGACTCGACACCCGGGCAGATCTCTCCCGGAACCGCGACGCATCACCTCCTCGTCGGCGCGTCGTTCGAGGACTTCTACATTGCCAACCGCGCCGCTGTCGGGAGAGCGTTGGCGCTCACCTTGCGCGACGCTGAGCTGGCCGCCGACGCCGTCGACGAGGCGATGGCTCGCGCCTACGAGCGGTGGACCCACGTCGAGACGCTCGACAACCCGGTTGGCTGGGTCTACCGCGTCGGGCTGAACTGGAGCCGGTCGTTCCTGCGCCGAGCAGGACGGCCGACACCGATCTGGCTGGTCACTCCCGCAACGGCCGTCGACGAGCGTGGCACCGATCCAGCGGTCGATCGAGCGCTCGGCGAGCTCAGCGTCGAGCAACGCGCTGTGGTGGTCTGCCGGCTCCTCCTCGGCTACTCAGAGGCGCAGACCGCCCAGGCACTCGGCATTCGCCCAGGAACGGTCAAGAGCCGTCTCAACCGCGCCACGAGCCGCCTGCACGTCTCGCTCGCCCACCTGCACCACTCCTGAAACGCTCCCGGATCGACCAAAGGACTCACGATGGACGACAACGAAAACCAAACGAACCCAGGGACGCCAGACGTGCTGCCCAGCACCGAGCGCCGGGTGGCACAGCACCTCGGCACCCATGCCTCGTCGATCACGCTCGTGGACACTCCAGTGGCGGAGGTGATCCAGCGCGGCAAGCGGCGTCGAATTCGGCGGCGCACGACGATCGGCGTGCTCAGTGTTGCCGCGGTCTGTGCCGCCGCGATCGTCAGCGTCCAGGCGCTGTCCGAGCCCATCGAGCATCGCAAGATCAGCTCCACCAACGGCGGGATCGCGGCAACCGACTCGACCTCACCAGGCACCGCCACCGTGAACACCGGCGGTTCGTCAACCACCTCTGCGAGCACGATCGCCGGCGACAGCACCGCCCCAGACAACGCAACGCCGCCGTCGAGCCTCGACGCCGGCCAGTCGGCCCTCACCACGGTGCCGTCTGACCTCGTCTGGAACCCCGTGGTGCCGGACAGCACCGAGGCCTTGGCCGGCGGCGTCGTCCTGGGCGTCCCCGACTCGGCGCCGTACCTGGCGCTCTCCAGCGCCCCCGGGCGGTCGGCGCCCGGGGCGCCCTTCGTGCCCACCCTCTATCGGTCCGACGATGGCATCTCGTGGACCCCGACCGAGGCGACAGCGGATCTTCCCTTCCCAGGATCGAACGCACTCGACAGCTACGACGGGTCGTTGTACGCGCTCGGAACGGCTGCAGCGACAGCGCCGATTTCGGCAAACGGAACCAGCGACGTGGTCCTCAAGACGAGCACCGACGGCGGGGGATCCTGGCAGCAACAGATCCTGCCGATCGATCTCCGCAACCTGGCCGACAAGGGCGGAGTGGGCCACGTGTCGCTCTTCACGCCGTCTGTCGGGGCCGGCCCGGCGGGCGCGATTGCGGCCGCGCAGGTCAACGTCTTCCTCGACCTCACCCAGCTCGGCGTTCCATCGGAATATGACTTCATCCAGCAGGTCACGCCTAATGGCATCATCGTCGCCAGGTCCGCTTGCCTCGTCCTGACCGGCGGCTACGGCGTCGCAACGACGGTCGCGATGACCAATGGCTCCGTACCGGCCGCGTCGTCGGTGCCCTGCGATGCGACGACGGCAACGACGGCCTGCACGCTGCCCGGCGGTGCCTGCTCCGCAGGCGGCACGACCCTTCCCGACCCGAGCACCGGCTCGGCCAACACACGGACATACACGTGGGCCGAACTCGGGCTGGACACCGAGGTCGTCGACGCCCTGCTCGCTCCACCCCACCTCTTCGTCGAGCCACCGGGCGCCGACCAGTTCACCGAGGTCACCTTCCCGCCGATCCCGGCCGGCGTGCGCGCCGCCACCACCTCGACGTACGCGACCTCGACCGGGTTCGCGATGACCGTGCAGGGTGTGGACGTCGACAACCGGGCGACCAACCCTCTCGTGTACCTCAGCGCCGATGGCACCAACTGGACGGAGTCCACGGTGTCGAACGTCGACGTCCTCGACGACTTCGGGCAGCTCGACGACGGCTCGTTCGTCGTCATCGGCAGTGATCCGCAGAACAACCCGGCGGTCTCCGTCTCGGCCGACGGCACCAACTGGACCACCACTGCGCTGGATGGCCTGTTGACGCCGGCCGACGGCAAGACCGCCTTGCTGGGCTACTCCGGAATGACCATCGGTGGCGCGGGGATCACGGTTGCGGCGACGATCACCGTCGACCCGTTCGCCGAGGGTGGTCCGTCGACCATCGACAAGGACGGCGTCACCGTCTCGATGCTCGACCAGTTCGGCTCACTCGTCTTCACCGACGACGCAACCGGCGCGGAGCTCGGCCGAACGGACCGGCGCGACGGCGGCAAACCAACGAACACCAACGTCACGACCGACCCGTCGACGGGCCTGTCGCAGCTGATGAACGCCGACGGGACGGTGCGCCTGGCTCTTGGAGGAGACGACCTGAGCCGGCTGTACACGCTGGCGACCGGCGGCTTTCCGCAGGTGCCGGTGCTCCTGCACTCCCATGACGGCATCCACTGGTCGCGCGAGGACCTCGAATCGATCGCTGGGTTCCCGGTGATCCAGGTCAGCCGGCTCACGAACGTCGGCAACAGAGTGCTCGTCACCTTGCTCGACACGAGCACGCCGAACGGCGACGGCACACCGCGCACCGTCGTGCTGATCGGAACTCCCCAGAGCTGACGATCGCTCGTCATCACATGTCGCCGCTCCGGCGACATGTGATGACGGCGTCGTGGGTCCCGTGGGTTTCGTGGGTTTCGTCGGTCAGATGCTGACGGGAAGGGCCAACATGGCCTCGATCTGGGCGACCTCCAACGGTCGGGCGATGAGATAGCCCTGGCCGCTGTCGCACTGCTCGCCGCGCAGGACGTCGAGCTGCTCGCGGCTCTCGATGCCCTCGGCGAGGGTTCGCAGGCCGAGCGTCTTGCCGAGCTGCACCAGCGTGCGGATCAGCGCAGTGGATTCCGCGGACTGGGAGATGCCCTGGATGAACGAGCGATCGATCTTGATCGTGTCGATCGGGAACTGCTGCAGGTAGGCGAGCGACGAGTAGCCGGTGCCGAAGTCGTCGATCGCGATGCGCACGCCGAGCGCCTGGATCGC
>JAOBWQ010000367.1 GCA_025463425.1 Ilumatobacteraceae bacterium
GGTAGCCGGGCAGCAACGACACGGTGTTCGTGGCGTTCGCGCGCACGCTGGGCACGCCGATCGCCGTCAGCACGGGGAACGAGATCAGCGTGCCACCGCCGGCAATGGCGTTGACCATGCCCGCGCCGACGGCTGCGGCAGCGGCGCCGACGTGGGCGAGTGCGGAGATGTCGGTCATCGTCTGATCGCGTGCACAGCAGAAGGCCATGTTGCGCGAGACACGGCCGCTCGAATCACTGCGCCAGCCTACGGGTGAGGCGCGAGATCAGGTTGCTCGTGATCCGCTCGATGGCCGGATCGGCGCCCGTCAGACCCCACGCCCAGTCCGTGCATCCACTGGACACCACGGTGCCTCGACCGCTCTCGCCGTCACGCACCGCGAACACGGCATGACCGTTTTCCAGCCGGCGGGCCGTCTCCTCGTCGTGGCTGCCGAGCACCCGCCAGGCGTGGAACTCGACCTCCGAGAGCGCGTCGTCGGCGACCGGACGCTGGGCCGTCGCGCGGGTGAACGGCGACGCCGGCGCGGTGGCCAGCACGAGCGTTCCCGGTGGGCAGCCGTCGGTGCCAGTGGGGACCGGCACGCCGTCCACCAACTGCAGTTCGCAACCGTCGCACTCGTAGCCGACGACCGTGCTGGCCGCTCCGAGGAGATCGCCACGGAAGATCCCAGTGCCCTCGAAGAGCCAGTGATCCGGACGGTGCACGGTGTAGCCACCCGCACCACCGCCGACGGACTGGCCGATGCGGTGATAGCCGCCGCGGTTGAACGTCAGCCCGGTCATCGACGTCTCCGGTCGTCCGATCAGCCGATCCGACCAGATGCTGGTGAGCCGCTCCTGGCGATCGGTGCCGTAGACCGGATCCTGCTCGAAGCGCTGTTTGTAGCCGACCATCGTGCGGCCGTCGTCTTCCAGGCGCACCTGCCAGAACGAGACGTTGCCGCTCAGGAACGCAGCATTTCCGCCGCCGGCCACGAACTGCTCGACAGCGTCGCGCATCTCCCACGACCAGTACTCGTCGTGGCCGACGCTGAGGTACAACGCCCGCCCGTCGAGGAGGTCGGGCACGAACTGGAGATCCGCGTTGACCGCGTAGTCGAGGCCGATCCCATTGGACTCCGCCCAGCGCACGAATGGCAGCTCCCACGACGTCCATCCTGCCGAGCCCGACCACGCCGACAAACCGTGGGTGCGGATGTGGGTGACGTGGGTGCGCATCCGCGGATCGGGCGGTCCGAGGACCGTGACGCGGCTGCCCGGCCCGTCCGGCTTGCGCAGGAAGCCCGGCGCGAACGGACGCTCGAACGCTGCGTGAGTGCCGCCGTTGTAGATGTTGGTGCCGGCCACGTCGTTGTATGCGTTCCACGTGTTCGTGCTCAGCACCAGCAGAGGACGGGTCGGATCCGGCTCGGTCGCGCGCACGACGAAGTAGCCCACCATTTCGGCTGCTCCGGCGACGCCGAGCACGACCTCGTAGTAGCCCGACGGCCACGACGGCTCGATCGTGAGCGCGACGGTGACGGGCCAACCGCATCCGAGCGCGTCGGCTTCGGGAGACAGCTCCCGCGGCGCAACGGGCACGTCGTGACGGGCGAACACGACACGTTCGGCGCCGACACGAGCGATCTCGAGCGAGGCCGAGCCAGCTGGACCCCGGGCATGCACGAGCACGTCGTCGCCGGCGACGCCGCTGTTCGGCCAGACGTAGACCGCCGGGACACTGCGGTCCTGCGGCGGCGAGTAGGGCATCGGTCGGTCCACTCAGCCAGTGTCGCACTCCATCACCACTCGAGTCGCTCGCCAGGCCGCGTGGAGCGTTCCTACACTGGAGCGATGGATGCGCCACACGTCGGTGAGACGATCCACATCCGCGCCGACTTCGCCGCCGCCGACGAGGTGTCGGCGGATGAGCTGCCCTTCGTCGACTTCGCGCCGTTCCTCACCGCAGACGCGGCGGCCCGGCAGGCCGTCATCGACGAGATCGGGCGGGCGTGCCGCGACATCGGGTTCTTCTACCTCACCGGGCACGGCATCGACCAGGCGCTGATCGACGCCGCGTTCGAGCAGATCCGCGCCTACTTCGCCCAGCCGTTCGCGACGAAGATGGAGCTGGTCGCCACCACGGAGCAGTACCGGGGGTACTTTCCGCCGCGCAACATCACCGAGCGGGCCGAGATCACCGGCGGGTCGATGGAGGCCTTCCGGTTGATGCTCGACCTCGGGCCCGACGATGCCGACGTCGTGGCCGGCACGCCGCTCTACGGCCCGAACCGCTGGCCGGCACAGCCGTCGTCGTTCCGGCGCGTCATGCAGGCATATCAGTCCGCGTGCATGACCCTGGCGGCCGAACTGCGCGAAGCCTTCGCCCTGGCCCTCGGTCTCGATGGCGCGGCGTTCGAGCGGTTCTTCACCAAGCCACTGATCAACCTGCAGCCTGCGCACTACCGCGGACAATCGCCCGAGGCGGTCGCCGATCCCGACGTCAAAGAGCTCGGTGTCGGCGAGCACTGCGACACCGGCGCGTTCACGATGCTGATGCAGGAAGACATCCCCGGCCTGGAGGTGCGCGACCGGAGCGGGCGGTGGATCCAGGCGCCGATCGTGCCGGGCGCGTTCATCGTCAACATCGGCGACTCGATGATGAGCTGGACCAACGGCCAGTTCGTGTCCACGCCGCATCGCGTGGTCAACCGCTCGGTGCACGATCGCTACATCGTTGCGCTGTTCATGAACCCGGACTTCCACTGCACCGTCGAACCGTTCGCCGAGTTCGTCGATCGCGACCACCCGGCAGCCTTCGAGCCCGTGCACAACGGCGAGTACTGGTGGAACCTCGCCCAGAGCGCCGCGGCGACCTGACGTGACCGGCTCCGCCGGGACCCCAATGACACCATGCAATGAACGGGGGCGATGCTGCGGAGCCGTGCGGTCGCGGCGGCCAGCTGCAACTCGCGGTGGTCCGGGTCGCAGTGGAGGCCGTGTGAAGCAGCCGTGCGCGGCGCAAACCCTCCGGCAGCGAGTGGGGCCGGCGGTGGAGGGTTTCGAGCGCGTACGGGCGCGGCGCAAACCCTCCGGCAGCGAGTGGGCCGGGAGTGGAGGGTTTCAAGCGCGTACGGGCGCGGCGCAAACCCTCCGGTGGCAACGGGAGCGTGACAGTGGCCGCCGCAGCCGCCAATGCCGCAGCACCGCCCCCGTTCATTGCGGGGTTTCGTTGCGGGGTTTCAATTCGCAACCGTCCGCGCCCGGAGCGCGTCAGGCGTTCCGCGCGTCGCGGAAGGCGATCCACTCCTCGAGGAGGCCGAGGTCGTAGCTCGGGCCGCCGACACCGATCGTGAACAGGCTGAAGCCCTCGGCCAACAGGCCGTCGGCGAGCTTGTCGGGTGACGCGTCGACGCCGGTGGAGCGCTCGATCGCATCGGGCGCGCGGTCGACGTCGGCGCACCATTGATCGAGCACCTCGGACTTGTGGTGGAGCGAGGTGGCGTCACCGAACACGTGCCAGATGTCGGCTTGCTCGGCCACGATCTTCAGCGTCTTGCGCTCGCCGCCGCCGCCGATGAGGATCGGGATCTCACGGTTCGGCGTCGGGTTGGACTTCGCCCAGCGGGCCTTGATGCGCGGCAGCGCGTCGGCGAGATCGCCGATGCGGCTCCCGGCGGTGCCGAACGGGTAGCCGAACTCGCTGTAGTCACGCTCGAACCAACCGGCACCGATGCCGAGGATCAGTCGGCCGTCGCTGATGTGGTCGACGGTGCGGGCCATGTCGGCGAGGAGATCGGGGTTGCGGTAGGTGTTGCACGTGACGAGCGCGCCGATCTCGACCCGCTCGGTGGCCTCGGCCCACGCGGCGAGCATCGTCCAGCACTCGAAGTGCTTGCCGTCCGCGTCGCCGTACAGGGGGAAGAAGTGGTCCCAGTTGAAGACGATGTCGACCCCCGCTTCCTCTGCGGCGGCGACTGCGCGGCGGATCTCGCGGTAGTCGGCCTGCTGGGGTTGGATCTGCACACCGATGCGGATTGCTGCGGTCATCACGGCCTCGTCTCTGGTCTCGATCTGGGTGCTCGTTGCTTGGCGAGCACGACCACCGTATCGGCAGCGCGGTCGTGGAATCCGCGCCGTTCGGCATCCCAGAGCAATGGCGAATAGGTCAGCACGAGCCCGACGAACGCGAGCACATCGACCCACACCGGCAGGTTGGGCACCACGATCGTCGCCACCGCCGGCCACGACGTGGTCAGCCAGCGGAGCGTGCTGCGCATCCAGCCGGGCGGCTCCGCCGTGCGATGAGCCACGACTGCGGTGCCGGCAGCGAACTTGCCGACCGTGCGCCCGAAGACCGCCGTGGCGACGATCACGTAGAGGCCGAGGGTCGCCGCGGTGGCCCAGTTCGGTGCGCCGGCCACGTACGCGGCAAGTGCCCAGAGGTCCAGGATCAGCCAGTCGATCACCGCGCCGAGCGCACGTCGGGCACGCGAGGCGACGATCCGACCACCCACGTAGACGGCGCGCCGGGTGATCACCGGCGGACGCTCGGTGGGTGACGGCTCGTCGTCGGCCTGGCTCTCGTTCGGACGGGCGCGGACCACCAGGGCCAGCGCCGAGTAGAGGTCGCGGGCCCGATCCTCGGGCACCGTCACATGGTGCTCGGTGAGCTCGTGGGAGATCTCGGCGCGATCGAGGTAGAGCGCGAGCAGGTCGCGCTGATCGACCGACAACGTGGTGATCTGCACCTGCTCGACTTCGCGGTGATCCATCGACGAATCCCTACGGGAACAGGGCCGGGTGGTCGCAGTTGACGATGTCGCCGTACTCGTGCCCGATGGTCGGGCTGTCGTCCACCGTGTAACCGCCGAGCGGCGTCAGCTTGGCCTTGGTGAAGTTGTGGGTGATCTCGCTCTGGGTGATCGCCCACTTCCCGTCGGCCTGCTGCTCCGCCGTCACCGACAGGTAGTGGATGTGCCCGGCCGAGCCGTCGCAGAGCAGGCCGTTGTACGGGCCCTGCTGGGAGATCCGGAGCACGAACTCCTGTGCGCCGACTGTCCACTGCTTGATGCAGTACTTGGTGGTGAGGGTGAGGAACGTCGCGAACTCACTGCCCGCGTTGCCCTGGCCCAGCGCGAGCACGGCGACGGGCGGTGGGTACGCCGCGCCGCCGGAGTAGTCGAAGTCCTCGAAGCTGATCGACACCGTGTCGGCGAAACCGATCGGGATCTCGACGTCGCTCTGTCGTCCGGTGAACAGCGTCGCGTGGATGTGCGGCACCCCGTCGGCGGATGTGTACGAGGTGACCTGATCCGGATGGAGACCACCGTCGATGTCGCCGCTGATCGTGGCGACGTTCGTGGCGTCCGCAGGGATCGTGGCGAGGCCAGGACACGGATCACTCGGCATCGTGACCGACGGCGGCGTGGCCGGGGGCTCCGTCGCAGGCGTTGCGTCGGTCGCCGGCGGCGAGGTCGATGCCGGCTGGGTCGGTGGCGACGTGGTGACGGGTGGAGTGGTGCCGGGCGATGCGGTCACGGGCGAGGTGACGGGCGTCGGGCCACTGTCTGAAGGCACCGAGGTCACAGCATCCGACACCGGAGCTGCCGTACCTGGCGCGGTCTCCGGCGAGGCGGTGTTGCCGCTGCGCTGGGCCTCGGTGGTGGAGCCGGCGGTGTCTGCAGTTGCCGCCGAGCCCGTGGCGGCCGGCGGCGGTGAGATCGTGGTGGAGCCGGCGGAGAGCTGGTTCGAGCTGCTGCATGCTGCAAGCGAGCTGACCGCCACGAACGCGACGAGGGTGGGCAGCGCAGAACAACGCATCATGACGTCATTCTGGCGCTGCCCACCCTCGATCGGGGGGCATTCAGGCGTTCAGCCGTGAACCGTGGGCCGGATCAGGAAGCGAACCACCCGTTGACATCGGCGAGGATGTCGACCGGGTTCTGGCTGTAGAAGCACACCGTGCCCGTCGCCGAGACCGGTGTGACCACCGCGTTGGTGGCGATCTGACCCGGCACGTAGTTGAGGCTCGAGACCAGCGTGCGGTCACCACACGGATACACCGTGAGGAAGCCCTTCACGGTGGCGTTCACAGCCGCGACGTTGAGCGACACCGAACCGACACCGCTGCTCGGCACCACGCCGGGCAGGTTGGTGACCTGGACCTCCAGCACCGTGGCGCCGCCGACCTGGGTCTTGGCGACGGTGCGCAGGGCGCCCGGACTCTGGCCGGCGCGGGTGTCGAACACCCGATCCGGCGACACCGAGGTGAAGCTGCTCCGAGCGGTGTAGTACCCGTTGACGTCCACCACCAGATCGACGTCGAACTGGCTGTAGAAGCACACCGTGCCCGTCGCCGAGATCGGCGTGACGACCGCGTTGGCGACGATCCGGCCGTTCGTGACGTTGAGGCTGGACACCTCCTTGCGAGCGCCGCACGGATAGACCGTGACGAACCCGTCCTGGGTGGCGTTGACCGCGGTGACGTTCAGCGAGACCGCCGTTGCGCCCGATGCCGGGACGAGCCCGGGGAGGTCGATGACCTTGACCTCGAGCACGTTGGTGCCACCGACCTTCGTCTTCGCAACGGGGACGACGGCGGCCGGGCTCTCTCCGGCGCGGGTGTCGAACACCCGGTCAGGACCGACGGCGGTGTAACCCGAACCGACAGCGAGCCAACCGTTGACATCGACGACCACATCACTCGGCTGCTGGCTGAAGAAGCACACGGTTCCCGTCGCCGAGACCGGCACGGTGACGGCGTTGGCCGAATCCTGGCCGGCCGTGTAGTTCACGCTCGAGACCTCCTTGCGGGTGCCACACGGGTACACCGTGAGGAAGCCGCTGGCGGCCGCGTTGGTGACCGTCACGTTCAGCGACACGGCACCGACCCCGGTCTTCGGCACGAGGCCGCCCGGCAGATCGATCACCTTGACCTCCAGCGGGCCCGACGCATCGAGCTTGGCCTTGGGGACCGTGAGGATCGAGTTCGGGCTCTCGCCCGCACGGGTGTCGAACAGTCGTGTCGGCGTGACCGGCGTGAGCGTCGGCGTCACCGTCACCGGGATGGTGATCTTGGTGTTCGTCGGCTGGGCCGTGAGCACGATCGGCTGCGCGCCCTTGGGCACGCCGGCCGGAACGGCGAGATCGATGACCGCCGTGCCGTTGGTGACCGTGGCCGTGCCGGCGGAGACGCCACCGACCGTCACCGAGACGGTGGTGTTCGCAGGCGAACCGTTGCTCGTCAGATCCAGGCTCGAGGCCGTGAACTGCAGACGACCACCGATCGCAACTGCGGTCGGAGTCGGCTTGACCTCGGCAGAGTGCCTGGCGAAGTTCGGACCGAGCGCAGGCTTGGTCGAGAGGTAGGAGATCCACCCATCGGCGTCGATCAGACCGGAGTCCTTCTTGTTCGTGCCCTGGGTGAAGATCCGGAAGTTGTCACCGCCGTCGGTGAGGAACGAGAAGGTGCCGATGCGGTAGCTGGCCGTCGGGTCGATCGCATTGCCGCCGATGGTGATCGAGGTGATCCGCGAGCCCTCGGCGAGCGAGGAGTCGAACGTGTAGCTCACGTTGTCCGACAAACCGAGCTGGAGGTAGGGCCGGGTCGGCACGGTGCCGTCGGGGAGTCGCTGCCACTGCTGCTCCAGCAACGTCTTGAACTGCGCTCCGGTGAGCGAGATGGTGTTCAAGGTGTTTGCAAACGGCAGGACCGAGGTCGCCTCCGCGACGGTGATCGCGGGGTCGGGCGTGTTCGACAGGTCAGCGCGCAGACCACCGGGGTTGACGACACCGATCGTGGCACCACCCTTATCGGCGGGTGAGAGCGTGGCGACGAGCGCATTGGCGACGAGGTTGCCGAGCGTGGATTCCTTGCCGCGATCCTCAGTGGTGCCGCCGGTGTAGACACCACCGGTGACCGTTCCGTTGTTGAACGCACGGGTGATGCTCGCGGTCAGCGATCCACCGGTCGGCTGGTTGCCGACCGAGTTGGCGTAGGCGATGGCGTTGTCGACGATGGTCTTGACGTTGGCCACGTTCGGATACGTGCTCGTGTACGTGGCATCGGTCGTCGGCGGCGTGGTGGCGCGAGTCTCGTCCGTGTTCAGGACCGTCGTGACGTCGAAGGTCGTCGGGTCCACGCTGAGCACGACATGCCCGATGAAGTCACCGTAGGAGCCGGTCTGGAGCACGGGCCGGGTGTGGCTCGGGTCGCCGGGGATCGGTGCGTCGTACGCGTACTGGCGATGGGTGTGTCCGGTGAAGATCGCGTCGACCTTGGCGGAGGTCTGGTTGACGATCTTGGCGAACTCGCCGCCCTGGGCGAGCTCTTGCTGCAACGTCGC
>JAOBWQ010000382.1 GCA_025463425.1 Ilumatobacteraceae bacterium
GCGTGACAGCACCTGATGGACGATCACGGTGTTGCGAGCCGTGACCGACGAGGCAAAGGCATTGACGACGAGCAGGATCCGCAAGCTCCAGACGGTACCAGCGTGTGGACGCGGCGTGGTCGGCGACGGCACGCTCAGGTGTGGGTCATCGACGCGAGCGTCGCGTCGACCTCCTTGCTGAACGTCGCCCAGTCGGCCTGGGGCGCCGTGGCGACGACGATGAGGAGGAACCCGTCGACCCGGGCCGCGACGACCCGCATCACGGAGCCGGCGGTGACGCTGTTGGGCTGCAGCTGCGCGCCGACGGCCGGGACCGTCGTACGACAGTCCACGGTGACGGTTCCCTCGACGGCCTGCGCCGTGACGCCGAGCAGCGTCGTCGAGGGCTGCGGTGCCAGGCTGACAGCGCCATCGGCGCACTGGGAGCTCAACGCGTCCTGCACCGACGCAGTGCCGAACGGAGCCACTGCGATGCCGATCGATTCGGCGACGGGAGACGATCGCGCGAGCACGAGATTGCGCGCGGCGACGTGGGAGTCGGCGCCTGACCAGCCGGCGCTCGTGCTGATCGTGAACGGCACGAGAAACCCGTCGAAGACGTACGTGCCGGGTGGGATCGTGTCCAGCGGCAGGCCGTGCAGTGTGGTGGAGGCCGTGGTTGGTGAGGCGGTGGACGTGGGCGCAACCGTGTCCGATGACGGCAGCACCGATCGGTCGCTGCTCATGCAGGTATCCGGCACGCCGGCGCAGGACACCTTGAGCAAGCCGTTGCGGTCGAAGATCCGCGTTGCCACCTCCCCGCTGTCCGACACCACGACGATGGCGATGCCGGACAGGACGTGACCCTGCGCTGTCGCGGTGGTCGTGTCGGACACGGTCCCGGCGAGGTTCACCGTGAACGGATCGTCGGGGGATCGTACGAGTCGCAACGGCGAGCTGGCGGAGAGGCTGACCGGTGGCGCCGAGATCGACGAGGGGTCGGCGGTGGGAGTGGATCCGATGAGTGCGCCGGGCGAGCATGCTGCGCCCGCGTCGACGCATGACACCGTGCCGTTGTCGAAGTACAGCTCGACGTACGCAGTGCGCAGCTGCACCACGCCGGCCGCGGCGTCGGGGGTGAGCGTCATCGTCACGTCCGCGGAGACGACCGCTTTGGCTGGATCGGATCCGCTGGCTGCCGCGCTGTCGACGGCGACTGTTCCGCCGTATCGGATCGGTGTCGCGCCGACTTCGAGCTCGCCGGTGATCGGCTGGTAGTAGGCGTGGCCAGCTGACGGATCGGTGGTCGTCGCCGGTGGGGTGACGGTGATCGTTGGTGTGCCGAGGGAGGACACCAGCTTCGTCAACGCCAGCACGGAGACGATCAGGGCGGCAACAGCGGCGATCCACAACCATGCCGGACGCCGGTCGGGCGCCGGCGGCTTCGGGCGGCCGACGATGGGGACGCTGACGCTGGTCTCCTCGCCCGATCCGATCGTGGAATGGGCAGCGTCGGCGCTGCCGTTGCAAAGCTCTTCGACGACGAACTCGCGCAGTCGGGAGATGAAGCCCTCGTCAACGTCGGTGGGCACGGTGTCGAACATCGCGGCGATGGTGCGCTCAGCCACGGGCCACCTCCTCCGTGAGGCTCAGGCCGAGTGCAGTTCGGGCACGGACGATGATCGATTCGGTGGCACGCAGGCTGCGCCCGATCAGGTCGGCCACCTCCTGCACGGGAAGGTCGTCGACGTAGCGCAAGACGAGCACCAGGCGGTGGGTTGGTGACAGCGCGCGCAGTTGCGCCACGACTCCGGTCTCGTCGCTCAGCTGCACGTGATGGACCGTCGACGCGCTCGGCGTGGCGGCGTGGGCTCGGCCGAGCTTGCGCTCGGTGCGGAAGGCACGGCGGTGGTGATCCACCAGTTTGTGTCGAGCGACGCCGATCAGCCACGGCCACGTCATCGCATCCGGGTGGCCGTCCTTCGCGGCCCGCACCGCAGCCACGAACGTCTCTTGGGTGAGGTCCTCGGCCAGCGCCCGGTCGCCGGCCGTGGCCCTGAGGAAGTACCGCAGGAGGTCACGAGCCGAGGCGTCGTAGAACGCGGTGAAGGCGTCGGTGGCCGCTGCGGCGCGCTGCCTCGTCCCGTCCATCACCTGCCCTCCAGTCCCGGCCGTCTGCTGGTCGGCGCCGGCAGACGGCGCACACAGCTTCGCATGTCGCTCAGACGTCCAGTTCCGAGACGGGTCCAACTCGGCGATCAGCCGTTGAGCACGGACCGGTCGGCGTCCATGCAGTCCACCGGCAGCGCCGGACAGGACACGACCTGCTTGCCGTTGCGGTCGAAGATGACCGTGGCGATCTTGTCCGCAGTCGGTGCCGCGACGATCACTGCATAGCCGGTGACGGCCGCACCACTGATGACCGGAGCGACGGAGGCGCCAGACAGCGCATCGGCGTCGGGCACGGTGATGGTGCTGAGCTTGGTGTCCGTCGGCAGGTCGTAGGTCTTGCCTGGCTCGAGGGTCGTCGGCGCGTCGGTGCCGAGCGTGCCGCGGATGATCGCGTCGTCGCACGGTGTCGCGTCCACGTTCAGGATGCAGTCGTTGGCCAGGGCGCGGTCGAGGAAGACCTCCACCTGCGCTGTGGCCAACGTGAGGCTGGTGCCGGAGGTGTTCGCGAACGAGCCGGTGACTTTGGGGAAGACGTAGAGGTTGCTGATCCCGACGATGCCCGTTTCGGTGTTCGTCGTTCCACTGTTGAGCTGGACGTCTCCCGTGAAGTGGACGGTGGTGGAGTCCGGCAGCGTCAGGTCGACGTCGACGTGCTGGGCAAACCCGGACACCGGCGCCGCCGCGGCGGTGGACGCTGTCTTCGTCGTTGCCGTCGTCGTATGGGGCGCAGCCGCAGTCGTCGGCGCACTCTGGGCAGCGGCGGCCGCCGAGTCGACCGGAGCCGACGCCGGCGACGTCTGCGGATCGCTGCTGCATGCCGCGAGGGTGACCAGCGTCAGCGCAGCGAGGAGACCGGAACACCGGCGGAACGGGGTGGAACTCAGGGGGCGCGATGGCAGCTGCATGTCGATCAATCGCCCCCAACCGCGCTTTCCCGTCGCGCCCGGACGACATTTCTCACGAGGTGTTCGATGCGGCCGTCTGCGGCAGCTCGGATCCGCCATCGGTCACAGTGTCGTGCCTGGTTGGGAACACAGTTAACCCGTCGGTAACAATGGAAAACCATGAACGTCATTGTGTGCGTCAAGCAGATCCCGGACCCGGCCGCGCCGGGTGCGCTGGATCCCTCCACCAACACGCTGAAGCGTGACGGCAAGCTCATCCTGGATGAGTCCGACAGCTACGGCGTCGAGATGGCGCTCCAGCTCGTCGACAAGGCCGGCGGCGGCGAGGTCAGCCTCGTGTCGATGGCCCCCAATGGCGAGGTCTCCGGTCTGCGCACCGCGCTCGCGATGGGCGCTGCCAAGGGCATCCTCATCAGCGATCCTGCGCTCCAGGGTTCTGACGCCCTCACCACCGCCAAGTTGCTCGCTGCAGCGATCACCCGGGCCGGCGGCGCCGACCTGATCATCGCCGCCACCGAGTCGAGCGACGGCTACACCGGCACCGTGCCGGAGATGATCGCCGAAGTCCTCGGCCTCCCGTCCGTCACGTTCGCCAAGGCACTCACCATCGCCGACGGCAAGCTCGACGCTCAGCGTCAGACCGAAGACGGCTACGACGACGTCACCTGCCCGCTGCCCGCGGTGGTCAGCGTGACCGCAGGCGTGGTCGAGCCCCGCTACCCGAGCTTCAAGGGCATCATGGCCGCCAAGTCGAAGCCGGTCGACACCGTCACCGCCGCCGACCTCGGCGTCACCTCGGTGGGTTGGGCCGGCGCCGGCCAGACCATCACCAACGTCGGACAGGCCGAGGCCCGTGCCGCCGGCACCATCGTCGAAGACGACGGCGAAGGCTTCGCCAAGATCGTCTCCTACCTCGAGAACCTGAAGGTGATCTGAACATGAAGATCTGGGTCTTTGCACAAGAAGCAGCCGGCGCCCCCACCTCGGGCACGCTCGAACTGATCACGAAAGCACGCAGCCTCGGCGACGTCACCGCGTTCGTCGGCGGAGATGCCAGCGGCGTTGCCGCAGCGCTCGGCGAGTACGGCGCAGCGAAGGTGTACGCAACCGGCGATCTCGGCGGCAAGCTGCACGGCGTGGCCGTGGCGGGCGCGATGAAGGCCGTCATCGACGGCGGCGACGCGCCCGACCTGATCGTCTTCCCGCAGACCACCGAGGGCCGCGACGTCGTCGCCCGCTTGTCGGTGAAGCTGGACAAGACGGTGCTCACCAACAACACCGGCATCGCGGTCGAGGGCGACACGGTCAGCGTCACGACGCCGATCTTCGGCGGCAACACCCTCGTCACCACCACATTCACCGGCACCGGCCCGTTCCTCGCCGCGTTCCGGCCGAAGAGCTTCGTGGCCGAGTCGGCCGGTGGCGCGGCCGCCGAAGTCGTCGCCGCCCCGGTGCCCGATCTCGGTGCCACCGGCGGAGCCACCGTCACCGCCGTGCACGTCGAGGAGTCGAGTGGCCCGAAGCTCGACGAAGCAGCCATCGTCGTCTCCGGCGGCCGTGGCCTCGGCGAAGCGGACAAGTACGCGATGATCGAGACCCTCGCCAAGCTGTTGAAGGGGGCGCCGGGCGCGTCCCGTGCGATCGTCGACGCCGGTTGGGTGCCCTACAGCTACCAGGTCGGCCAGACCGGCAAGGTCGTCAAGCCGACGGTGTACATCGCCGCCGGCATCTCCGGCGCCACACAGCACATGGTCGGCATGAAGGGCGCGAAGAACATCATCGCGATCAACAAGGACAAGGAAGCGCCGATCTTCGGCATCGCCGATCTCGGCATCGTCGGCGACGTGCACAAGGTGCTCCCCAAGCTGATCGAAGCCCTGCAAGGGCGTTGATCCCAGCGGTTTGCGCCGCACGCACAGCACGCTCGAACGGGGCGGGTCCACACGGACCCGCCCCGCTCGCGTCTGCGGGGCGCGGCGAATCGACAGCGGGGTGCGCCTAGGGTTGACGAATGCTCTTTCGTGAAGCGCCGTCGCGCGCCCCGAAATCGGCCCATCGACTCGCCACCGTGTGTGCTGGACTGCTGATCGCCTCCGCCGCAGTGGTGACGTCGATCGTCGACGTCGTCACGCCCGCACACGCGGTCACCCCGCTCGAGGTCAGCGGATGGGCCCCGTACTACTCCTCGGCCGCGGGAACGTCGCTGGCCGCCCACTCCTCGACGATGAGCGAGTCGACGCTGTTCTTCTACAGCGCGACGGCACCCACCACGATCTCGACCACGACCGGCAACGGCAACGCCTCGATCCTCTCTGCCGCCCGCGCCGCGCAGACGGCCGGCAAGCCGATCATCGCCACCGTCACCGACGGTCTTCCGGCGCGGGCGATGGCGACGGTGCTCGCTGATCCCGCGCAGCGCGCCGCGCACGAGCAGGCGCTGCTGGACTTCCTCACCGCCAACAACTTCGACGGCGTCGATCTGGACTACGAGAAGTTCGCCTTCAGCGACGGTCGTTCCACATGGCTGCCGGTTGCCCAGGGTGGCCTGGACACGTACACCAACTGGGGCGCGTTCGTGACCGAACTGGGCACGACGCTGCACAACGCCGGCAAGCGGCTCGAGGTCAGCGTGCCGCCGATCTACGACGGCGGCAAGACCAGTGCGAGCGGCTACTGGGTCTACAACTTCCCGGCGATGAACGCGAGCGTCGTCCGGATCAAGGTGATGATGTACGCCTACAGCGTCGGCTCGCCCGGCCCGATCGCGCCGTACAACTGGGTGTCGACGACGATGGACTACCTCAAGACGGCGGTGGCGCCCGCCAAGCTGGTGCTCGGTGCCCCTGCCTACGGCACGGACTGGGTGACCAAGGTCGACGGCTCGTGCCCCACCAGCGCGCTCGCCGCCAACGTGACGCTCAAGCGCAACCCGACGACCGTCGCGGCGTTCCAGAACGCGTCCAAGGCGGGGCAGACGCCGACGTGGAACACGACGTACCACGAGTACACCTACAACTACATCGAGTCGTACTCCGGTGGCGACGCGAACAACATCACCGTGCGCTGCAACATCTACCGGACCGTGTGGTTCGTGGATGCCCAGGGCATCGCCGATCGGGCCAAGCTGGCGTCCGACAAGGGTCTCGCCGGCATCGCGATCTGGGCCCTCGGCTACGAGGACGGCCCGACATGGGACGGCATCGCCGCCGGGTCCGCCGGTCAGGCGTTCAGCGCGCCGAAGCCGCCGCCGGCGGCGAACCCGCCCGTGTCGCCGGCGGTGCTCGTCGCGCCGACCTCGATCGACTCGTCCGGTCCGCTGCCGGCGCGATACCTCGACACCCGGACCGGCTTCAAGACCCTCGACGGTGTCGACGCCGGCATCGGCAAGGTCGATGCCGGCAGCTCGATCGAGATCGCGATCGCCGGACGCGGTCCGGTGCCCGGAGACGCGACGGCCGTGACCCTCAACGTCACCGTGCTCGGCACGAGCGCCGACGGTTTCGTGACCGTGTACCCGTGCGGCACCCAGCCGACGACATCGAACCTCAACGTGAAGGCCGGCCAGATCATCTCCAACGCGGTGATCACCAAGCTGAGCGCCGCCGGCACGGTGTGCATCTACTCGCAGCGAACCGCCGACGTGATCGTCGACGTGTTCAACGTGCTGCCCGATGCCAGCGTCAAGGCGCTGGCCACGCCGGCTCGCTTGCTCGACACGCGTGCCAGCTCTCCCACGATCGACGGCAAGATGGCCGGCGCCGGCCCGCTGGCGATGGGTGGCGTGGTGGAGGTGCCGGTCGCGGGCCGCGGAGGGATCAGCGCCGCGGCGAAGTCCGCCGTGCTCAACGTGACCGCCGTCGGGGCGACCGCCGCCGGTTTCCTCACGGTGTGGCCGTGCGACGGCACCCGGCCGGCGACTTCGAACGTCAACTACCCGAAGAACGCACCGGTGCCCAACGCCGTCGTCACCGCGCTCAGCGCGACCGGCACGGTGTGCATCTACGCCTCCAACCCGACCGACGTGATCGTCGACGTGTTCGGCGAGCTCGACCCGTCGACGTTCTCACCGATGGCACAGCCGGCACGTCTGATGGAGACGCGTGACGGCTACGCGACGGCCGACGGCACGGCCAATGCGATGGGCAAGCGCGGGCTGTCGCAGGACACGACGCTGATGATCGCCGGCCGCGCCGGCCTACCGAACACCGTCGGCGCGGTCGTCCTCAACGTCACCGTCGACGCGCCCGAGCTGTCCGGCTACGTCACGGTCTACCCCTGCGGCACGGCGCGCCCGCCGGTGTCGAACGTGAACTTCGCGCCGAACCAGACCCTGCCCAACCTCGTCGTCACCAAGCTGTCCTCGGCGGGCACGATCTGCATCTTCACGTCGTCGCCGACCCACGTCATCGTCGACGTGTTCGGCAGCCTCGCGATCTAGACCAGCGGCCAGGGGTAGCGGCGGCCGGTCTCGTCGATCGGGAACTCGCCGTTCTGGAGCAGCCACTCGGCGCGCTCCTGGATGGCGGCGACCTCGTCGTCGGCCAGCAGCGCAGCGATGCCGAGTGGCACGCCCTGCATCAACCGCCGCAACGGCTCGATCGACGCGTCGGGGATCGGCTGGCCACCGAACTCCCAGATCACCGTGCGCAGCTTGAAGTCGGCCGCGAAGCAGAGCCCGTGGTCGATGCCCCAGATGCGATCGTCGCGTGACAGCAGGCAATGTCCGCTCTTGCGGTCGGTGTTGTTGGCGACGACGTCCAGGACGGCCATCATCCGGAGCTGGTCGTGCAGGTCCTCACGCGATTCGTAGATCGTGAAGTAGTGCTGCTGGTGGTCGGCGTCGACGAACCACTGCAGCGATCCATCGCCGAGGGGACCGTCGCGCACGATGGTCGGCGGGACGACGCCGAAGCCCAGCGCCTCGCTGAGCAGGTAGGCCGCGACCTCGCGTCGGTACAGCCCCGGCTCGAAGTCCCACAGCGGGCGCTCGCCGCGCAACGGCTTGTAGATCGCCTGGCCCGTGCCGCGTGCCGGGTCGTCGGGTGTCAGCGTGACCAGGAAGGTCGCGTTGCTGCTCCACGGCATCCGACCCTCGATCTCGATCGTTGCGTTGTGGAGCAGGTCGAGCTGCCGAGCCGGTTCTCGTTCAGCCCGCGCTAGTTCATCTTGGGGCACGGGTGTCCATCGGGGTCGAGGGGATGACCGCAGAACATGCACGCGGGACGGCCGGCGTTGACCACGACCTCGGTGTGCTCACAGAACGCCAACGCCTGACCCCGCTGGAGGAGCAGGCGGATGTGCCCACGGTCCGCATCCTCGTCCAACTCGCCGTTCTCGTCGACCACCGCGACTTCCTCGAGCTGGATGAGCAACCGATCCGTGTCGCGGTCGTAGCCGAGGCCGATCGCGCCGAGCACGAACGCAGGCTCGACCGGTTCGTGGATCTCGAACGTGGTCGGCAGGGGCTTGGTGTTCGGCGATGGCAGGTCGTTCATCACCTTGCGCAAGTACTCGGCGATCGCCGACACCTGCTGCTTCTCGCACTTGACGGTGACGCGGATCTCGCCCTGGCGGACCTGCAGGTAGAACACCCGTGCCCCGGGGCGGCCGAGCGCTGCCGTCGTGAAGGCGTCGACGTCGTCGAGCTGGTAGAAGACGCCCATCAGATCGCGTCCCGTGCCATGCCAGAACCGGCCGTGCCCGAGTTGCTCATGACGGTCTCAAGTCGCTGAGAGGTCCGCCTGTCGAGTTGACGGTGAGCACGACGGGGCCACCGACGCTGTAGGCGATCGCGCTGATCGAGCAGGTCGAGATGACGATGCGCTGGAACAGGTCGATGTGGGTGCCCATCGCGTGCGCAACGGCGGCCTTGATCGGGTCGGCGTGCGAGACGCACACCACCGTGCCGCCCGGATGCGCGGCGCGGATACGGTCCAGTGCACTGACGATGCGGGTCTGCATCTCCGTGAAGCTCTCGCCGTTCGGGAAGCGGAACGTGGAGGGCGAGCGCTGGACGGTGGTCCACTCCGGCAGCTTGGCCAGCTTCTTCAGCTCGCCGCCGGTCCAGTCGCCGAAGTCGCACTCGAGCAGGCCCTTGTCGATCCGGACCTTCTGGCCGAGGACCTTGCCGATCGGTGCCGCCGTCTCGCGTGCACGCTCCAGCGGCGATGCGTACACCGCGTCGACCTTGCTCAGCGCGGCGATGCGATCGGCGGCCGTCTGGGCCTGGGCCTGTCCGACTTCGGCGAGGTGCAGGCCGGGCGCGCGGCCGGGCAGCAACTTGCCCGTTGTCGGCGTCTGGCCGTGACGGACGAGCAGGATCAGCGTGCTGTGTGGACCGGGGGCAGCCTTGTTCGCCATGTGCCGTCAATGTAACGCCGGATGGCCGCGATGAGGCCTAGCGTCGGCTCCCGATGGCACCCCGTGCGAAGTCCGCCGCCAGCGCCCTGGCCGCGCTCCGGGCTGAGATCGTCGACTGTCGCGCCTGCCCGCGTCTGGTCGCCTGGCGCGAGCTCGTGGCCATCGACAAGCGCGCGTCGTACCGCGACGACGTGTACTGGGGTCGGCCCATCTCCGGGTTCGGCGATCCAGCGGCGTCGATCATCGTGCTCGGTCTGGCGCCGGCCGCGCACGGCGCCAACCGCACCGGCCGGGTGTTCACCGGGGACCGCAGTGGCGATTGGCTGTTCCGGGCGATGCACCGCGCCGGCCTCGCCAACCGTCCCGAAGCGGTGTGGGCCGGTGACGGCCTCGCGCTGACCGATGCGTGGGTCACCGCTGCGGTGCGCTGCGCCCCGCCGGGCAACAAACCCGAGACCAGCGAGCGCGACAACTGCCGACCGTTCCTGCAGCGCGAACTGGCCCTGCTGACCCACGCGCGCGTGGTGGTGTGCCTCGGCGCGTTCGCCTACGAGGCGGCGTGCAGCGAGCTGGCCGTGCGGCCGCGCCCGAAGTTCGGCCACCTCGTCGAGGTGCCGACGCCTGGCGGCTACACGCTGGTGTGCTCGTTCCACCCGAGCCAGCAGAACACCTTCACCGGACGACTGACCGAGCCGATGCTCGACGCCGTGTTCACTCGTGCGGTGCAGCTGGCGGCTGTCGATCCAGTGCCGTCCTGATCGCTTCGGCCGAGGGTGGTTCCGTGCCGCGGCCGTCATCGAGGGAGCGGATGCAGCGCTACTCCGTGGCGGCCGCCGGTGCCGCGGTGTCTGCCGGGGGCGCGGGCGCGTCCGCAGGTGTGTCTGCGACCGGCGCTGCCGCGGCCTTCTTCTTCGGCGGGGGCACGCCGATGGCCGGCGCCCTGTCGGCGAACTCGGGCCAGCGGCGACGGCTGACGATGGAGAGGAGGCGCAGCAGACGCATGGCCTCCTTGTCCTCCTGTGCAGGACGGGCGATGATCGTGCCGTCGGCGATCATCCGGTTGATGACCTCCTCACCGAGCTCGGTGCGCACGATCGTGAGCGTCCAGTCGTTGTCCTCGCCGATGCCACCGGTGGCGATGTCGCTGTGTTCAGCCGCGAAGTCGGGGCAGTTCTTGCAGCCCTGGCGGGTCCAGCCGTGGCACTCCTTCAGATCGATCTCGTGGTACGAGCCGTCCTTCATCCAGATCTGGAACACGCCCTTGATGTTCATCTTGACCATGTCCTGCTTCTTCAAGCCGTACTTGGCCTCGA
>JAOBWQ010000399.1 GCA_025463425.1 Ilumatobacteraceae bacterium
CTACGGCCTGCTCACCCATCAGCGACTCGAGGACATGCTCACGGGTGGCGGCGATCGCGAGGTGTTCGGCGCGGAGAACAAGCACGATCCCGCCGACTTCGCGCTCTGGAAGTTCACCAAGCCCAAATCAGACGGGCACAGTGAGCCGAGCTGGCCGTCGCCGTGGGGCGACGGGCGGCCGGGATGGCACAGCGAGTGCGTGGTGATGAGCCTCGCCCTGCTCGGTGAGCACTTCGATCTGCACACCGGTGGCCAGGACCTGAAGTTCCCCCATCACGAGAACGAGCGCGCCCAAGCGGTTGCGCTCGGCAAGGGGTTCGCCAACCACTGGATGCACCATGCGTTCGTGGTCGACGCCGAGGGCGAGAAGATGTCGAAGAGCCTGGGCAACTTCACCACCCTGCTCGACCTCGTCGACACGATGGACCCGCGCAGCTACCGCCTGCTGCTGCTGCAGAGCCACTACCGGTCGCCGGTCAGCGTGAACACCGACACCGTCGGCGCTGCCGAGCGCGCCCTCGCCGGCCTGGACACCTTCGCCCGTCGTGCCGCTGCGGCGGGCGTGGCGGCGGTCGCGGCGGACCTGGCGTTGGTGGGCGCCTTCCGCGACCGGATGGACGACGACCTCGACACGGCGAACGCCATGGCGCTGGTGTTCGACGCAGCGCGCCGCGGCAACGCCGCCGTGGACGACGGCGATCTCGCCCTCGCCGCCACGCTCGCGGCGTCGGTACACGAGCTGTGCGGTGCGGTCGGCCTCGTGCTCAAGCTGGCCGAGGACGTGCCCGCAGACGTGTTGGCCAAGGCCGCCGCGCTGGACGCGGCTCGGGCTGCAAAGGACTTCGCCGCCGCGGACGCGGTGCGTACCGAACTGCAGGCCGCGGGCTGGCTGGTGGAGACCACCAAGTCCGGCACCACCGTTCGCCGCTGACGGACTCATCGCTGTCCGGCTCGCCGCTGCCGACCCATGACGGCCCGCGCGGCGTGTTGGGTTTGATGGGTGCGAGGTGGCACGCTTGAACGTCGTGTCGAACCGTGGAACAGCTCTCAAGGACGGTTCGGGGAAGACTCCATTGCCGCGCGGGTTCTGGATCATCTGGACCACCGTCGCCTTGGACCTCGTCGGTTTCGGCATCGTCGCGCCGATCCTCGGCGTGTATGCCGAGCGGTTCGGCGCCAACGCGTTCACGGTCGGGTTGCTGTTCGCGTCCTACTCGCTGGCCCAGTTCGTCGGCGCGCCGTTGCTCGGCCGGTTGAGCGACCGGGTCGGTCGCAAGCCGATCATCCTGATGTCGCTGTTCGGCACGGCGATCGCCAGCGTGATCACCGGCGCAGCGGGCGTGCTCTGGCTGCTCTTCGTCGGGCGGATCATCGATGGAGCGTCCGGCTCGAGCGTCTCGGTGGCCCAGGCCTCGGTGGCCGATGTCGTGCCCGGCAAGGACCACGCCCGCGCCTTCGGTCTGTTGGGGGCAGCGTTCGGCGTGGGGTTCGTGCTCGGGCCGGCGCTCGGCGCGCTGTCGGCGCTGCGCGGACCGCACCTGCCGTTCTACGTCGCCGGCGCGGTTGCGTTCATCAACGGGTGCGTCGCCGTCGTCCGCCTGCCGGAGACTCACCACGAGCGCCGCACGAAGCAGGACGCGCCGAAGTCGGTGCATTCCCGCGAGCTGTGGCGTCTGGTCACCGTGGCGTTCATCGCGATCGCCGCGTTCAGCGGATTCGAGGCCACGTTCGCCCTGCTCGCCAAGTCGCGGTTCGATCTCGGCGAGGCCGGCATCGCCGTGGTCTTCGTCTGCATCGGGCTTGCCCTGGTGCTGGTCCAGGGTGGTGTCGTCCGCCCTGTGGGCGCCCGGTTGGGCGTTCGCGGGTCGGTGTCGGCGGGCCTCGCGTTCAACGCGGTGGGCCTGGCGGTGCTGGCGTTCGCCGATCACTGGGCCGTGCTCGTGCCCGGTCTGCTGCTGTTGACGGTCGGACAGGGCCTCACTGCGCCAAACTTCACGGCGATGGTCACAGGCGGCGTGTCCCCCCAGCAGCGTGGCGAAGCTCTCGGCTTCCAGCAGAGCGGTAGCGCATTGGCGCGCGTCGTCGGCCCCGCGCTGGCCGGGTTCCTGTTCCACCACATCGGCATCCCCGCTCCGTACCTCGTCGCAGCGGCGCTGTGTGGCCTCGGGTTGGCCACCCTGAGTTGGGAACGCAGACCGGCGTGACGGTTCCGGTCGACTCAGCGGATCCGCCAGCGCTGCGACGCCTCGCCGCGCTGGATCAGCAGTGGGCCGGCCCGAGCGACGTGATCAGCACCAGCCGCACCAACAGCGGTGGTGGTTCGCGATCGATGGGCTACCAGCCCGGCCTCGACGGCCTACGCGCGGTCAGCGTCGTCGCGGTGATGCTCTACCACGCGGGCTTCACGTGGATGACCGGCGGGTTCTTCGGCGTCGAGGTCTTCTTCGTCGTCTCCGGCTACTTGATCACCTCGCTGCTGCTCGACGAGCGCGAGAAGCAGCAGCGGATCAGCCTCGAGCAGTTCTGGTTGCGCCGCGCCCGACGGTTGCTGCCCGCGCTGGTGACGATGCTGACGGCCGTCGCGATCTGGGCGGCGCTGTTCGGCACCGCCGAGCAGCAGTCGACGCTCAAGCGCGATCTGCCGTGGTCGATCTTCTACGTCGGCAACTGGGGCCAGGTCGTCGGCAAGACTCCCTACTTCTCGCCGGTCGATCCGTCGCTGCTGCGCCACCTCTGGTC
>JAOBWQ010000407.1 GCA_025463425.1 Ilumatobacteraceae bacterium
ACATCGGCGACGTGCTCGTGTTCCTGCCCGGCATCGGCGAGATCACGCGGGTCTACCAGGCGCTGGATCGAGCCGTGCCGCCGAACGTCGACCTCTATCCCCTGGCCGGTGCGCTGTCGTTGGCCGAACAGGACCACGCCCTCGCGCCCTCGCCCGCCGGCCGACGCCGCGTCGTGCTGAGCACCGACATCGCCAAGACGTCGCTCACCGTGGCCGGCGTGCGGATCGTGGTGGACGCGGGTCAGGCCCGCGTCCCGCGCTACGACACGCACACGGGCATGACCCGGCTGACGACCGTCGCCACCAGCCGCGCCTCCGCCGACCAGCGTGCCGGACGCGCCGGGCGGACCGAGCCCGGGATCGCCTACAGGATGTGGAGCAAGCTCGAGCACGCGACCCGCCGCGCCCACCTCGAGGCCGAGATCACCCAGGTCGACCTCGCCGGCCTGGCGCTCGAGCTCGCTGCGTGGGGCACGCCGGCGAGCGAGCTCGACTTCCCGGATCCGCCGCCGGCGCGAACCCTGGCCCAGGGCGCCGACCTGCTCCGCCTGCTCGGCGCGTTCGACGAGGAGGGTGCGATCACGCCGACGGGCCGGGCGATGCTCGCCGTGCCCGCACACCCGCGACTGGCGCGGATGGTGGTCGACGCGACCACCCCGGAGGACCGTTCCCTCGCCTGCGTCATCGCGGCCCTCCTCGATGACCGCGACATCCTGCGCGGCCGCGCAGACGACCTTCCGGCCGATCTCGCGGTCCGACTCCGGGTGGTCATCGGCTCGGAGCGTCACGAGCGCGCCGATCGGGGCGCCGTCGATCGACTGATCCGCCGCGCCCGTGACATCGCCCGACGGGTCGGCGTGTCGCTCGACCTCGATTCGGTCAACCCCGACCGCGACGGGGCGGTCCTGCTGCGCGCCTACCCTGACCGCCTCGCGGTTCGTCGCTCGCAGCCCGGCCAGTTCCAGCTGCGCACTGGCAGCGGAGCGTGGGTCACCAAGGACGACCCGCTCGCCAACGAGCCGTTCGTCGTCGCGGCGGACGTCGATGGGGATCGGAAGAACACCCGGCTCCGCCTCGCGGCGGGCATCGACGCCGACGAGGTGGCCGATACCCTCGGCGACGCGATCGAGACCCGACACACGCTCGCGTGGGACAAGGACCGCGGCGACGTCGTCGAACGGATGGAGCGTCGGCTCGGCAACATGAAGCTCGACGAGCGGACCCGCCGCCCCGGTGCCGGCGCCGCGACGACGGCCGCATTGATCGACCGGATCCGCGTGACCCGGCTCGCACCTTTGCGTTGGACGGCCGGCGCCGCGCAGCTGCGAAGGCGGGTGGAGTTCCTCCACCGCGCCGATCCGTCGTGGCCGGACTGGAGCGACGCACGTCTCGTGGCCACGCTCGACGACTGGCTCGCGCCCTACGTCGACGGGATGACCAGCATGGCCGACGTCGCCGGTCTCGATCTGACGATGGTGCTCCGCGCCGGGTTGCCGTGGCCACTCGGCCAGCGCGTCGACGAACTGGCGCCGACCCACCTCGAGCTCGCCTCCGGCCGATCGCTCACGCTCGATTACAGCGGCGATCTGCCATCGGCGGCCGTTCGCGTCCAAGACCTGTTCGGGACCAGGGAACATCCGGTGGCGGCGGGCCACCCGGTGCAGCTGCACCTGCTGTCCCCTGCCGACCGCCCGATCCAGATCACCGCCGACCTGCCCGGCTTCTGGGCCGGCTCCTGGAGCGAGGTGCGCAAGGAGATGGCCGGCCGGTATCCCAAGCACCAGTGGCCCACCGATCCCGCCAACGCAGCTCCGAAGCGGATGAACCGCCCCTGACGCCCCGCCACCACCGGTTCTGCGCGCCGAAAGGCGCCGTGTGGGGGACCGGAATCTTCGCGGAACTGGGGGTGGGGGTAGCGTTTTCGGCATGCCGGAGTTCGAGTTCAGCGAGATCCTTCCGCTCGGTCATGACGACACCGAGTACCGCCTGATCGGCACCGAAGGGGTGTCCACGTTCGAGACACCGGCCGGCACGTTCCTGCAGGTCGATCCTGCGGCGATCACCCTGCTGACCCAGACGGCGATGCGCGACATCGCCCACCTCCTGCGTTCCGCGCACCTCCAGCAGCTGGCCAACATCCTCGACGATCCCGAAGCCAGCGACAACGATCGCTTCGTCGCCCTCGACCTGTTGAAGAACGCCAACATCGCCGCCGGAGGCATCTTGCCGATGTGCCAGGACACCGGCACGGCGATCGTGAAGGCGAAGAAGGGTCAGTTCGTGCTCACCAGTGACGGCACGACGGCCGGCCACGACGAGGAAGCGATCGCCCGCGGCATCTTCAACACGTACCAGACCAGCAACCTGCGCTACAGCCAGATGGCCGCACTGAACATGTACGACGAGGTCAACACCGGCAACAACCTGCCGGCGGAGATCAAGATCAGCGCGATCGACGGCGATGCCTACAAGTTCTTGTTCATGGCCAAAGGCGGCGGCAGTGCGAACAAGAGCTACCTGTTCCAGGAAACCAAAGCCCTCCTCAACCCGAAGACCCTGCTGCCGTGGATCTTCGAGAAGATGAAGACGCTCGGCACGGCTGCCTGCCCGCCGTACCACCTCGCCGTCGTCATCGGCGGCACGTCCGCCGAGTTCGCGGTCGAGACGGCCAAGCTGGCCAGCACCAAGTACCTCGACAACCTGCCCACCGAGGGCAGCAGGCTCGGCCACGCGTTCCGCGACATCGAACTGGAGCAGGCCGTGCTCAAGCTGTCCCAGGAGACGGGCATCGGGGCGCAGTTCGGCGGTAAGTACTTCTGCCATGACGTGCGCATCATCCGCCTCCCCCGCCACGGTGCCAGCTGCCCGGTCGGCATGGCGGTCAGCTGCAGCGCCGACCGCCAGGCGCTCGGCAAGATCACCAAGGACGGCATCTTCCTCGAGCAGCTGGAGACCGATCCCGCCCGCTTCCTGCCCGACACCACCGAGGATCACCTCATCGAGGGCGACGAGGATGCCGTTGTCCACATCGACCTCAACAAGCCGATGGTCGAGATCCTCGCCGAGCTCACCAAGTACCCGGTCAAGACGCGCGTGATGCTGACCGGCCCGATGGTGGTCGCACGCGACATCGCCCACGCCAAGCTCAAGGAACGACTCGACGCAGGGCAGGGCATGCCCCAGTACATGAAGGACTACTGCGTGTACTACGCCGGCCCGGCCAAGACGCCCGAGGGTTACGCGTCAGGTTCGTTCGGCCCCACGACAGCGGGCCGGATGGACAGCTACGTCGACGAGTTCCAGGCCAACGGCGGGTCGATGATCATGCTCGCCAAGGGCAACCGCAGCAAGCAGGTCACGAACGCGTGCAAAGAGCACGGCGGGTTCTACCTCGGCTCGATCGGCGGTCCGGCCGCGCGCCTGGCCCAGGACTGCATCACCAAGGTCGAGGTGCTCGAGTATCCCGAGCTCGGCATGGAGGCCGTGTGGAAGATCGAGGTCCAGGACTTCCCGGCGTTCATCGTCGTCGACGACAAGGGCAACGACTTCTTCGATCTCGTCAACCGGCCCTACGTCGGCACGCCTGTGGCGATCAGCTGACGCGAACGCGCCTCACGCCCGGACGCCGGCGACGATCAGGTCGATCACCCGCTCGGCGCGCTCGCGCCATCGCTCGTCGGGGGCGATCTGCCAGATGCCGCCGGTGGCGAACATCACGTCCTCGGCCTCCACGTCGGCTCGCATCGTGCCCGCCGCGACTCCCGCCGCCAGCAACGAGCCGATCGACGCGATCATCCGCTTTCGAGTCTCGACGAACAGCCCCGAGTTGGACGCCACCACGGACTGCAGCGCGTCGCGCATGCCGTTCTTGGTGGCGGCGTAGTCGATGTAACGAAGCATCCACTCGGCGAGGGCTTGATCGGGCGTCCGTGTGTCGAGCAGCTCACCGGCCGCGTCCTGCAGGTGCGCGACCTCGTTGCGATAGGCGGCCTCGACGAGATCGTCACGCGTCGGGAAGTGGCGGTACAACGTGCCGATGCCCACGCCGGCTCGCCGGGCAACGGCCTCCAGGGAGACGTCGTCGCCCGCATTGAACAGCTCCACCGCCGCGGCGAGCAACAGCTCTCGGTTCCGGCGCGCGTCCGCACGCATCGGCTTGTCGGTGCCGGTCGTGTCAGGTTGGGCGTGTTCGATGTGCGGCACGATGGAGGTCCCTCCAGGTGAGAAAGCGGAGGTTTCCTCCGGATCAAGGCTACCGAACGGACGCCTCAGGCGATGGTCGAGGCGACTTCCCAGAGGTGGCCATCGGGATCGGCGAGGCACGCCGTGCGTTGACCCCACGGCCGGTCGATCGGGCCGTTGATCAGCTCGATGCCGCGCTCGGCGAGCTCGGCGCACGCCGCATCGACGTCATCGACCCAGATCGTCATCTGGAACCGCGACCCGGTGCCTGACGGCGCGACCGGGGCCGGCCCGATCAAGGTGGGCGCTTCGTCGATCTGGAGCATGTTGATGATGGTGTTGTCGAGGCGGAAGGCGACGGACTGCTCGTCCTCGAACAGAACGGCCAGCTCGAACGCGCGCTGGTACCACTCCTTCGACACCGAGATGTCGTCGACGAACATCGTGATCGCACCGATGCTGCGCAACGGGGACGACATCAGCTCGCCCCGAACCCGTTGCGTTCTGCGGCATGTTCGCGCTCGGTGGCAGCCATGTCATCTCGTTTCGCGTCGAGGGTTCTGAGCGTGAACCCGGCGCCAGGCTAGTCGGCGCCGTTCTGCCCACGGGCAGGCTCCACCGCACCTCCACATCAGCCACCGGCCGCGCAGTGGGCTTCGATCACGTTGCGCAGAGCGACCAGCTCCGGCGATTCCACACCGAGCAACTCGTGCACGATCAGCCGCTCGTCGGCCCGGCGTGAGAGCTGTCCGGCGACGCAGTCGGCGGCCGACTCGGTGTTGCCCGCCGCGACGAGGACGTCCGTCAACGAGTCGGCGGCCATCTCCGGATCAGGAGCAGCGAAGACCGCCGCGGCCTGCTCCGCCAGGGTCGTCGCCCCCGTCGCGAACGGGCACGTGGTCCCGTCGGCCGGCGCAACAGCGTCGACGAGGTACGTCGCGACCAGATCGGTGATGCACTGGCTCGTCAGGGTCGCAGTGTGGCCTGCGCCCTCCCACTCGATCGCGACGGCGTCGCCCAACGCCGAAGCCATCGCCGGCGCGTAGTGCGCAGGAGTGGCGGGGTCGTCTTTCGTCCCGACGACCAGGATCGGGTTCTCCGTGTCGACCGAGGTGATCACGGGCAGCGACTCGGCCGAGTCGGGGAAGTCCGCGCACTCGTACGAGCCCGAGCCGCGATCGGAGAAGTCCGCGCACCGCACGGCGATGTTCGCGAACTCCTCGTCGTCCTCGGCGCCGACGTCGGCCGGGTACCCGTAGAGCAGCCAGCTGTACAGCGCCGCTACGGTCGACGCGTCGCCGTTGTCGGCGTCGTCGAGCGCGATCGCCAAGATCGGCCAGTCGAACGAGCTGTACATCGCGTTGACCATCAAGTCGTCGATGTCGCTCTTGTTCAATCGTCCACCGAGCGGCGATGCAGATGCCGGGAAGTGCGACGTCGGCAGGTTGCGGATGCCCTTGCGGACGCGGGCCAAGAGATCGGCAGAATGTGGTCCGGCCGCGCACGACGGCGACGCGTCACACAGCTGCTCGAACGCGGCGATCGTGCCGTCGAAGTCCTGATCGGCGTAGAAGTCGGTGCCGCCCGTCGGCGTGTTCGACAGGCCGGCATCGGGATCGACCGCGCCGTCGAGCACCATCGCGCGCACCCTGTCCGGGAACAGGTCGGCGTAGACCGCACCGAGCGCGGTGCCATAGCTGTACCCGAGATAGGTCAGCTGCGTGTCGCCCACGGCCTCACGGATCACGTCCATGTCGCGTGCCACGTTCGGCGTTCCGAGGTACGGCAGGACGTCGCGGTTGGCCGGGATGCAGGTGTCGTAGGAGTTGTCGTCGGGGTCGAACGAGGCCGGGCAGCGAACCGGCGAGGAAGCGCCGACGCCGCGCGGGTCGAACCCGACGAGATCGAACCGATCGAGGATGGTCGACGGGAACTCGTCCGACTCGCCGGTGACGAGGTCGATGCCCGATCCACCGGGCCCACCGGGGTTGACGACGAGCGATCCGATCCGCATCGACGGGTCTCCGGCGGGGAGACGGATGAGCGCGAGCGACAGATGATCACCGTCGGGCGAGGCGTAGTCCAACGGCACCTCGACCGTGCCGCACTCGTACGGCGCGGGCTCGTCGACGCAGGCCGACCAGTCGATCGACCCGGACGACGGCAACGAGGCGCTCGTGGTCGGGCCGGTTGGCTCGGTGCCCGACGGCTCGGTACCCGCCGTGGTGGTCGTCGCCGTGGCGGTGGTGGAGGGGGACGACGTGCGGTCCGATCGGGCGATCTGCACGCCGCTCGATGCGCAGCTCGCCAACACCGCCACGGCCATCAGCCGCGTCCATCGCCGGAACGCGTGCCGAGCCATCAGTGCACCCTAGGCGCGCGCCCTACAGGAGGCTCCGCAGCACCTCTCGCGTCTCAGCCACCTCGTCGGGGTTGCCGCCGAACTCTGCCGCCGTGAAATCGGTGATGCCGACATCGGCGAGCGCGCGGATCCGTTCGCCCACCTCGGCAGCGGTGCCGACGATGGCGATGTCTTCCGGTCCGGCAGCGCCCTCTTTGTCGAGCATCGCGCGATAGCTGGGGAGAAAGCCGTACATCTGGAACAAGGCGGCTGCCCGGGCGAGCGCCGAGGGCCGATCCCCGGTGACGCACACAGGCAGCGCCGAAATGATGC
>JAOBWQ010000412.1 GCA_025463425.1 Ilumatobacteraceae bacterium
AGCCTCCATGAACCGGCCGTAGCTGCTCCGACCGGTCGGCATGTCGCCGACCGCTTCGAAGTCGTCATCCGTCATCGCCGCGAGCTCGGTGACCCGTGCGTGGACGACATCTCGAAGACGACCCGAACGGACCGCGGGTGGTGCAGACCTCCAGTCGTCGATCGCATGTGCCAGCCTCGCGAGAAGCGGTGGATCAGCACCCCTCCAGGCGAGCAGCTCCTGCTCCATGCTACCGACGTGGGCAACGACGTCTCGGACCGTCCAGTCGGGGCAGAGGGACGGGGCAGCCCACTGCTCGGGAGTAAGCGACGCGACCAGCAGATCGAACCGCTGCAGCGCCTCCGAGAGACCGGTGACGGTTCGGGGTCGTGTGCTCATGGATTATGCCTCTCGATGCGCGAGCTGGTTGACAACTTGGTAAACTACTGTACGTTCATACGCGCCCACGAACAAGGTCGATGCCGATGTCAGATCCTGAGACTTCTTTCGATTCCGCCCACTTTCGCCAGGTGATGGGGCACTTCCCCACCGGCGTCACGATCATCACCGGCATGGCCGGGGACACGCCGGCGGGCTTCACCATCGGGTCGTTCACCTCGGTCTCACTCGACCCGCCGCTGGTCGGCTTCCTCCCCCAGACCACCAGCGACACCTGGGCCGCCATGGCACCCTCCGCGAAGTTCTGCGTGAACGTGCTCAGCGCGGCGCAGGGCGCAGCGTGCTGGCGGTTCGCGAAGAAAGGCGTGGACGACCGCTTCGCCGACGTCACCTGGCATCCGGGCGTCACCGGTTCACCGATCCTCGACGAAGCCATCGCATGGATGGACTGCGAGGTCGAGGACGTCCACACCATGGGCGACCACTACTTCGTTCTCGGCCGCGTCCTCGAGATGAGCCACAGCGCCGATGATCCGCAACCGCTCCTGTTCTATCGGGGCAAGCTCGGCGGCTACTCGTTGCACGAGTGACGCATCAGATCGACGTGGCGCCGAACCATCCGCGGAGATTTTCGTGACGAACGCGTACAAGCCACCCCTTGCCGACATCTTGTTCGCACTCGAGAGCGTTGGCGATCTCAGGTCGGTGCTGACTCTGGACCGGTACCGCAACATCGAACTCGATGAAGTTCACGCGGTCCTGACGGAGGTCGCGCGACTCTGTGCGGAGGTCATCGCGCCGACGAATCGCGATGGAGACACGATCGGCACGCGTCGACACCTCGATGGGCGCGTGACCGTTCCGCCCAGCTTCGTCACCGCCTACCGCACATGGGTGCAGGCGGGGTACGGCGCGATGCCCTTCGACCCTGAGCACGGCGGTGCGGGGTACCCGTGGTCAATTGCCCTTGCGGCGCAGGAGATGGTCGCCTCAGCCAACATAGCGTTGTCGCTCTGCCCCGTCCTGACGCAAGGAGCAATCGACGCGATCCAGGCACACGGATCGGCCCGGCAAAAATCCACCTACCTTCCCAAGATGCTCACCGGCGAGTGGACAGGAACGATGAACCTGACCGAACCCCAAGCCGGCTCCGATGTCGGTGCCGTCCTGACGCGCGCCGAACTGGTGAATGAATCAGAAGGCCGATGGCGAATCACCGGTCAGAAGATCTTCATCACGTGGGGCGAGCACGACATGGCCGAAAACGTGATCCATCTCGTGCTCGCTCGAACGCCTGGATCGCCACCTGGCACTCGAGGCATCTCGACATTTCTCGTGCCCAAGATCATCGTCAACGAAGACGAATCGTTGGGCGGCCGCAACGCGGTCGTGTGCATGTCGATCGAGAACAAGCTCGGCATCCACGGATCGCCGACGTGTGCGCTGTCCTTCGACGGAGCCGCAGGATGGCTCGTCGGCGAGGAACATGACGGAATGCGAATCATGTTCACGATGATGAACAACGCACGACTCTCGGTCGGACTGGAGGGGGTGGCGATCGCCGAGCGCGCCTACCAGCTCGCGCTTGCGTACGCGCGAGAACGCGTCCAGGGACAGCCCGCCGGTAGCACGCCCGGAACCACCAATCCGATCGTCGAGCATCCCGACGTCCGCCGCATGTTGATGACCCAGCGTGCATGGATCGATGCCATGCGATGCCTCGTCTACGCGAACGCCGCCGCGTTGGACAACGCTCGAGCCAAGACGGCCGACGCCCAGAAGTGGCTCGAGGTCGCTGATGTGATGATCCCCCTGTCGAAGAGCCTCTGCACCGACGTCGGAAGTGAAATGGTGTCACTCGCCTTGCAGGTGCACGGGGGCATAGGTTACGTCGAGACACCGGAGCCGCTCAACACTTCCGCGATGCCCGAATCGCATCGATCTATGAAGGAACAAACGGCATCCAGGCCGCCGATCTCGCCGTTCGGAAGCTGAGGCTCCGCGACGGCGCCGTGATCCGCTTCATGCTCGATGAAATCGAGCGGCAGGTCGTGCATCTCGAAGCAATCGAACAGTGCGTCACCTTTGCCGCGCGTCTCAGCGCGGCCGTTCGCGATGCTCGACGAGCGACCTCACACCTCCTCGGAGTGTCAACCATTGACCGACGTCGTCTCCATGCTGCCTCATCTCCGTACCTGAGGCTTCTCGGCACAACCGTCTGCGCCGGTCTGCTCGCCAAGGCGGCAGTCTCGGCGGCCACACGCGACGACGACTTTCACCGCGCCAAGATCGCGTCCGCGTGTTTCTTCGGCGAGCAGATCCTTCCGACGGTCTCCGGCCTGATGCCCGCGATCGAGGCAACAGCCGAGTCCCTCTACGCGATCGATCTGCGCCGTCTGTCCTGAGTCGGGCTGATCACGCCGGCCCAAACGATCCTCGTTCGATCGGCCTGCAACTATGTGCTGTCGGGCTCGAGTTTGGTCCAGATCTTGATCAGCGCGGCGATGTCATCACTGTCGAGACGGTCAACGAAGTGCGTCTTGACCGCGTGTTCGAACGTGCGCGAGACGATCTCGGCGTACCGACGGCCCGCTGTGGTGAAGCTGATGAGCGAGATTCGTCCGTCGCCTTGGTCGGCGCCGCGCTGGAGGTGACCCGCGTCGACCAGTTCCTGCACCAATCTCGACGCGCGCGTTGGGCTGACACTGACGAGTTGGGCGGCGAGGGCGCGCACGGGTTGAGCCTCGTGGTCCTTGAGGCGACACATGATCTCGAATTCGCTGAACGAGATCGAGTGCTCGGCTTGCAGCACTGCGTCGAGACGCGACGTCAGCGAAGCGTGCGTGAACAACAGCGCGAACCAGGCGGCTACCTGGGTCCGGGTGATGATCGTGGGTTTCGTCGCTGGGGCCTTCACGCCAACAAATATATCTCGAATTTAGTTGCGGTTCGTGGTGGATGCGCGCGCACGCATGTTGTATTGTGAGAGCGTACATCCACGGAACGAATGGAGCACACGCATGGAACGGTTCATCGGCAAGGTTGCGCCCACAACGGGCGCGACGTCACGGGTGGCCCTGGCCACGACCACGAAGCCCGCGTCAACCGGTGGGATGGGTCAGGTCTGATGGAGACCAACTCTGTGACCGCAGAGGTCACCACGCCGGTCGGATTCGACGACGCCGACGTGGTCATCGATGCGAGCCTGGATGCCCGACGTTGGAAGGCGTTCGCGGTCCTTGCCATCGTCCAGTTCATGCTGGTGCTCGATGACACGGTCGTCAACGTGGCATTGCCGACGATCGAACGTGAGCTCCACTTCAGCGCCGCGAACTTGACATGGATCGTGTCCGGTTATCTGCTCCCGTTCGCCGGACTCATGCTGCTGTGGGGGCGCATCTCGGACCTGGTGGGCCGGCGTCTGCTGTTCATGATCGGTACCGCAACGTTCGCCACAGCGTCGTTGACGAGCGGCCTCGCGCAGGGCGAATTGATGCTGATCTGCGCTCGCATCGGCCAGGGCGTGGGCGCGGCGATGGTCGCGCCGGCAGCCCTGTCGCTCGTGTTGGGGACCTTCCCCGACCGGGTCGAACGCACCAAAGCCGTGGGACTCTGGGGAGGTCTCGGTGCGCTCGGCGCGACGGTTGGGATCGCCGTCGGCGGCGCGATCGTCAACTCGTTCTCGTGGCGGTGGATCTTCTTCATCAACCTCCCGATCGCTGCGGTCGCCCTCGTCCTCCTGCCCCGGTTGGTCGCGGAATCGCGCAGCGACCACGTGGGCCGGATCGACTACCTCGGCGGTGTCACCCTCACGGCCGGCCTCGGCTCGGTCGTCTACGGCCTGATCAACGCCGGTGACCACTCGTGGACGGCGACTGCGACAATCGTCGCGTTCATCGCTGGGGGCGTTCTGCTCGTCGCGTTCGTGGTCGCTGAACTCACTGTCAGAACTCCGCTGATCCCACTTCGGTTCTTCGCCCACGGCCCGCGCGCCGCAGCTGTCCTGGGTCTCGTCGGGCTCACTGTCTCGTTCTTCGGGTTCTTCTTCGAGACGACCTTGTACATGCAGCAGGTCTTGCACTTTTCACCGCTCAAGACGGGGCTGGCCTACGTGCCCGCCGGCCTCGCGCTCATCTTCGGCGTGGGGGTCACTCAAATGTTGCTGCCGAGAGCCGGTGTACGGCCTCTCTCCACGCTGGGACCGCTGCTCACTGCGGGAGGCATGTTCTGGCTGGTTCACACCACGACGGTCAGCAGTTCGTACACCGCGGCGATGCTCGGACCTTTCCTGCTGATCGGCTTCGGCCAAGGACTGACGGTTCCATCGCTGCAAGTCGCTGGCACGTACCACGCCGAAGCCGAATTCCGCGGGCTTGCTTCCGGACTGCTCCTCGTAGCCCAACAACTCGGCGGTGCGATCGGTATCGCCGTGCTCGTCACGCTTGCCACCTCACGCATCAAGGACCACGTCGCCAGCGGCATTGCGCAACCCATCGCGCAGGTCTCCGGGCTGCACCTCGCAGTGACACTGTCCGGCTATGTGAGCATCGCTGTGGCCGCGATCACGGTTGGGCTCCTCGGGCGCATCGTCCCGAGCGCCGAAGACATCAAGAACGCCGAACTCGGATGACCGATTTCGACCCACCGAACGATGAACCGCGCCACAGAATCCGACGCCGATCCACCCAGCTCGGATACGCCACGAGGCTCGGCTGAGGCCAAGCCGCGATAACGGAGTCGCCGCACTGAGCATGGTGTTCCTCCGGCGCCCGTGAGCAGCCGCGAGTCGGTGTCGATCTCGCTACCTGAAATCGCTGAACGCTCGCCCTATCTGCCGAAACCTAGGTTAGACCTTGAGGGCTGCGGTCAGGGACCGACACTGGTTGAGGCCGCACACGACCATCGAACCCACCTCGAGGCCTGGACATGGACGTCCGGAATGTGCGTTACTGACGGTTGGACATCCGATCTTCTGCCCCTCGGCGAGCCGAGTTCTGAAGCCACGTCCATGCGAGACGAAACTGGGAGAAGTGTCCAATAGCACTGCAGTGACTGCACTGGTGAACTCGCGGGATCGAGCGACGTCGGCGTTGACGACACGAGAGCCGATCGCACCGAATCCCAGGAATCGGGCTCGCCTAACCGTGCGCCGCGTTTCGGTTGACGTCGTTGGAGAGCTGGGACTCGATTCCCCCCAGCTCCACCACACATAACACCACGTAGATCCGCCTTTCCAGCATCTCGGACGGGGCCAAATCTACCGGATTTCTACCGACCGAATTCGGCGCACGTTGGCTTGACACGTTGGCTTGACACGTGACGCCGACAGTCGACCCGTGGGCTCGATGGCGGTCGAGCGGCAGCCCGCAGACCCGTTAAGCGGAGCATCAGATCCGGGAAGGAAGCCTCAGGCTCGACCGGAGATCGACCCGAACGCCGGCTCCCATCTGCACTCTTCACCGACGTGCGTTCTGTGCTCTTGGAGCGCTCGGACCGGTTAGACGGAGTTGGCTGAACCGTTGTCCGCTGCTCGGGCCTCGTACGCAGCCCAGTCCTCAGGGTGGGCGACGGGCAACAGTCGGAACTGCTCGGCGTGCGTGCTGTCGTACTCCGTGACGGCGTCGAACTTCATGCGGCTGTGATCACGGATGAGCAGCATCTCGATTACCTGCGCCGCGACGCGAAGATCGTCGGCCGTCGTATCGACGTCGTCACGGTCCGTTGGCAAAGACAGCGACCCGTTGCGGTTCCGATCGACGTAGAAGCCCCGCTGCTTGGAGCGGTTTGCCTCATGCGCGGCGATCTTGGCTTGCTCGCTCTGACGTTCGAACTCCCGCTGCCAAGCGTCCTCATCGAGAGACTGAAACACTCTCGACGGCGCACCGCCCCAGAACTCCTCGAGGCCCTCGCTCGAGACGAGCGCCTCGCAGTACTTCTCGACGTGGTCGCGACCGAACTCTCGCAAGCGTTCGGCGACCAATGGTGTCTCGTCCCCGTCACTCCAGGCCCGCGAGAACGTGTCGTACAACCAGAGGGCTTTGCCGAGCTCTTCTTGAGACAGCACTGCGAGCGATCGGGCCCGCCTGTTGGACCCGGCTGACAACAACAAGTGGGCATCGGCGATCAGTGCCGACGCGTTCTGGATCAAAGCCCGCCAGAACACTCGCGCCCCTGCAGGGGTCATCTCCATGCTCGTCAGCATTCCACAGCCGTGCGGCGCGTCCGACGAAAACGGTCCCGGCCGAACTCAAACCGCTGTGCCAGGATCTGACCACTAGGATCCGCCCATGAGCTTGCCGTCGCTCCCGTGGCAGGTAGGTCCAGGCGAATCGGCAGACCTCGCTGTCTCAGTGAATTACACCGTCGGCGATCTGTACCAATACGCAGCGGGCTATCGAGACGGAGCTGATGCGATCTACGCCTCGATGATCGCATTGGAGGCGCCACCAGATCTGCTCGTGTATCCGCTCGCATACTGCCTTCGCCATGCAACTGAGCTCGCCTTGAAACTTGTCACGCGCGGCGGCAACAGCCTCAACGATGGTGCCGAAAGATTTTCCGACGGTCACCACCTCGGACGCCTCTGGGACGAATGCCACCTCGTCCTCACGCAGATTTGGCCGAGCGACAGTGACACCTACCACCAGATCAAAACCACCATCGATTCATGGATCGCGATCGATCCGGACGGCGAAGCGTTCCGCTACCCGGTCAGTGTCGAGCGGAAGAAGACGGGACGCACTGCCACCATTCCATCAACGCTCCGCCACATCGACGTCCGCGCGATGTACGGCGATGTGATGAGAACCCTGGATCTGTTGTTCGGGGCAGACACCGGTATCGACGTGCAAATGGATGCTAGAGCGGAAGCACACGCTGACGCCCAGTACTACGCCGACGAAATGCGAGCGGAAAACGCGGAGCAATACGACGACTACTGACGAAGCGGTATGCCCTGACCGGCGGCAGCCGCCGGTGTGGGCGACGCTGCTGTGGCGACATCAGATCAGGAGGCGCAACCTGCCGCTCCGCAGCCTCGCCTCGGCGTTCAGGGCTGCACACGCCGCGTCGGAGTCTGCGGGCCGAGGCCCCGCGCCAGCGAGCCGACAATCGACTACCGAAACCGGGCTACCGCTTCCCCCGGCTCATCTCCAGCGCAGTGCGGAGGTCTGCAACCAATGCTTCCATGCCGGCCTTACCCACGCGCTTCTTCGAGAGCTTTTCTGTTTCGAGGTGATCTCGAATTTTACGTCGGATTAGGCGATCGTCTTGGCCCTGCATCTCGCTTCGAACCGTCTCAGCAATCGCCAGCAGCGTCGTTGGAGGGGCATCGAGCAAGCTTGTATCCATCATCATTGGAAGGCGGCTCTCCATCGATTTCGCAAGCTGACGACGCGCCGGGCCGACCGCGAGGTAGTGGGTCAAGAAGTCGTAGCTGAGTACCGGACTGTCGAGGCGACTCACACCTGATGCCTCTTGGATCGCTGCCGCGGCCTCCACGGAGGAGCGCGTCAACGAGAGCCACCAATGCCGGTAGCCAAAGGGATTGCCAATTTCTTCACCCTTGCGTAGTTCGTATACGCCCAGGAAGTTCTCAAGATCGCGTTCGGCAAGTTGTTTAACGACCTCCGGGTCGACGCTCTCGCCGGGCCGTCGACGCTCGTGGATCCGTCGCCAGTACTCACTCGCGTGCCATCGAATCCGTTCGTCTACGGCCGCTGCCTGCACTTTCAGATTTGCCACCCGAATTCCGTGAACCTCTCGAAGGTAGTCAGCTAGGTCCGCTTCGGGTCGCTGACTGCCGCGGAACATCTCGAGCCAATTCAGATATCTGTCGTTTGGACTGCCAGACCAGAGGTAACTCGCGTACAGGAATGGAGTCCTGCTACGCCAAGTCCCCGGGGCCCTCCAGGCCTTCACCGAGAGTGCGACGTGGTGAAGAATCTCCTCGACTACACCATCTGTCACGAACACCTTTGCACCAGCGTCCTTCATGGCTCGCACAAGAACGGTATTGCGGCGTTCCTCCGGCTCGAGAAGCTCCTCAATTAGGAGTGGAAGTACTGCGCTCGTATCCATCCAGAATTCTCCGTTCGAAAATAGCTTCGATACGGCAGACTGGACATTGGGCGTCTCGCACAAGAACGCGAACAACGTGTATGCGTCGCCAACGGCTCTCAGAAACACCTGAGAACCCTCGGAAACATTTAGCGCTGCGCGTTCGACGGTCTCTGCGATGACCGCCGGAAGTTCAACTTTCAGGTGCGTGAGGTTGGGGTGCTTTATGGCGTCCCGTCGTGCGAGTGTTTCGATCTCAGCTTGCGAAAACAACATCTGCTGCCCGGTGCGAACACTCTCGACAAAGGCTTCACCCCTTTCGAACAGGAACTGCTCGAGGACACGGCGGGCCCTCGTAACGATGTCCATCAGCGACTCTTCGTCGCAAGCAATCTCCATACCGGCAATGACAAAGCGGGCGTGATCGGCGAGTTCGTGCGCAAACACCTCGTCCGCCTTTGCAAGTGCCGCGAACTTGTCGGCAAGTCGAAGTCGTTCCTCGTAGTTCATGCAGAACTCATCCGATTGACGCCAGTGCCTTATGAACCGCCTGTCGAGTCGTTCGAGAGCCCTGTCGACGTATCCCCGGACCTCGGGAGCATCGTGCGTCGGAAGGACCGACAGGACCCAGGCGTATACCTCATCGCGACTCATCCTGTGCTCGTTGTCGGTTTCCCTGAGAGCGGTGCGGACCAGAGAATCGAAACACATCTTCGTGAGCTGCCGATCCTGGGAGTCGTCCTCCGCTTGAAGCACCAGATAGAGAAGGGCCGCTCGCGATTCGTGATTCGACAGCAGCTCGTGCCCACGATCAACTATCTCGGTAACCGGAAGTAACGGATCGACGACCAGCCGTGAGAACGCATCCGCCGCCTCGCGGGTGGCAGGTGACGAGAGTTCGCGGTCCACGAACCAGGACCGGTCACGGATATCCAAAATCAGGTGGCGGTTCTTCCTCAGGTCGCGGCGTAGATCGTCACCTTTCGCCCCAATCTCCTGACTGGTGAGATAGATGAGGTCCGTGACCTGCGAGTGCTTTTCGTCGAGACGTACAGCCGTCCGACGGATTTTCGCCGCCCAGTCGATGGATAGCGACATCTGAATAGCGACCGTCTCATCACCGTCGGCCAAGAACAGCATTCCGTCGCGGCCGCCGTCGCCGGCAGCGGACGCCAGTGTCCGCATCTCTCGGTAGTCGGCCGCCATGAATTTGCGGCTCAGCCGTTCAAACGCCTGCCACTGCGAGGCCTCCACATTCCTGAGCGCGAACTCGAATCGTCCAGTCATCCTGCCCTCCGGCTGAACACTACTTTGCATCCTCATACTCGATTGGCTGACGCTGAGTTCAACGCCGAGAGCCAGCGGGGTGAGTACGGGCGTTGCCGCCCTTCGGGCGGGTGCGGTGGGTGCGTCGTTGCTCCCTTGCCTGTCAAGCCCGCTCGCGAGCTCGGGGCCGAGCCCTTCGGGTTGACAGGCGGTCGCTGCCGACGCCGCCCGTACGGGCGAACCCGGCCCCACCGGTCGGGGATGGTGGAGGGTGAGCGTCATCCTTGGGGAAGGCCGGGCGCTCCCCCTCCACCGCACCTCGTGCAAGGAGAATCGGCATGCCTGACGCAGCCCACCGCCCCGACCATCTCATCGTGATCGCCGACCACACCCACGGCCCACACACGACCGACAGCGAAGACATCTTCTGGTGGCTCCCGATCATCGGACCAGGCGCCAGCTTCCTGGCCTCTGTCCTGGCCCGACACGCCCGCCACGCCGACACGACCTGGTCGATCGATGACCTCGCCCGCACCGTCGGCCTCGGAGGCAGCCACTCCAACCTGTGGCAACGCCTCGACCGACTCGAACGTTTCGAGCTCCTGACCTTCGTGTCGACCGATGTCGCCACGATCCGGATCGAGCTCCCCGCACTCCGAGACAACCATCTGATGCGTCTGCCCCTGTCGCTCGCGGCTGCCTACCGGGATCTGATCAAGGCGGCCTGACCCGTCCGGATGCCGTCACTGCGTTGATGGTTGTGCGAGCTGGTCGTGTGCCGGCTCGCCATCGTCGGTGTGTTGGACGTTGCCCGCCTTCGGCGGGGAGCAGTGCGTGCCCGCCGCCGCAGTCGCTGTCAAGCCCGCTCGCAAGCTCGGGGCCGAGCCCTGCGGGTTGACAGCGACTGCTCATGGCGGCGGGCCACACGCCCGTAGGGCGAAGCCCATCTCGTCAAGGAGCATCTCATGCAGGCCAACGATCTCTTCGCCCAGATCACCGAACAACTCATCGCCGACATCGAAACCGGCGCCACCAAGTCGTGGCGGATGCCATGGCACACACTCGCCGACGCAGGCACACCCACCAATGTCGACGGCCGCCCCTACCGCGGCATCAACTCACTCTGGTTGCCGATGGTCGCCGCCTCCCACGACTGGACGTCAGGTGTGTGGGCCACTTATCGCGGCTGGCAACGCCACGAAAGCCAAGTCCGCCGCGGCGAGAAGGCAACACAGGTCGTCCTCTGGAAGACCATGACCCCGACCGCCCCGGAGACCGAAACAGAGGAGAACGGCAAAGGTCCACGTCGCCGGTTGATCGCTCGCGCCTACAGCGTGTTCGCCGCCGAGCAGGTCGACGGAGCCGACGAGATCCTCGCCCGCCGAGCCGCCCAGCTCGCCGACCGTGACACACCGGAACGTATCGACGCGGCCGACGCCTACTTCGCTGCGGTTGGCGCAGCGGTGATCGAGGGCGGCAACCGCGCCTACTTCCAGCCGTCGACCGACACCATCCACGTCCCGACCCCGGCCCAGTTCGACACCGCCGCACACCACGCCGCCACAAAGGCCCACGAACACATCCACTGGACCGGCACCACCGACCGACTCGCCCGCGACCTGACCGGTCGATTCGGCAGCGACAGCTACGCCGCCGAGGAACTCGTCGCCGAGCTCGGCGCAGCGATGTGGTGCGCACAGATGAACCTCTCCACCGTCACCCGCGAAGACCATGCCTCCTACCTTGCTGGTTGGCTCCGCGTCCTTCGCACCGACGCCAGAGCACTCGTCACCGTCGCGAGCCGAGCCCAAGCCGCCGTCGACTACCTCAACACCCGGGCCGGGCACGCCACCAACGACGCAGCCGCCGAGGACGAGCAGGAGGTCGCGGCATGAACCGCCCGCCGTATCGCCGAGTCGACGATATCGTCGCCTACAACTTCTGGGCCGAGCTCTACTGCCCGGCCTGTGTCATCGAAGCGATGATCGCCGCCGGGATCGCCGCCCCGGCCGCTCGAGACATGCCCATCGAGGACGCGCTGGATCAATGCGCCGAAGCACTCGGCATCGACCGCGCTGACGAGCACAGCTTCGACAGTCACGACTTCCCGAAGGACGTCTTCGTCGATCAGGTCTACGACGACGACCGGTGCGGAGGTTGCCGGCAACCGTTCTGAACCTGCACTCCCCCGGTTCGTGCTCCACGACGCTGAGCGTCGTGGAGCACTCGCGCGTCCGGACGGACGTCGGCGGTGAGTGTGTAGTCGGCGAGTATGCACCCGTCGGTGGGCAGCGAGTGAGTGGGTTCTTGCACAGACGATTACCCGTTGGGTGCACGCCCCGTCCCGTTGTTGGGCAGTGTTGTCGATCGCGAAGCTCCGAGTCGGGCAAGAGGCCTACCACCTGTCCGGTGTCGCCCAGTCCTTGGACGCGTACTACACCGGTGTCGGGGAAGCTGATGGTGCTTGGGTTGGTGGCGGGGCAGCGCGGCTTGGTCTCGAAGGCCTGGTGGCGGCGGACGATCTTCGTGCGGTGCTTGCGGGGTTGGCGCCTGGGCGTGGTGGGTTCACGCCGAACGGGACCGAACCACGGTCGCATCCTCGGCGGGTGCCCGGGTTCGATCTGACGTTCAAGACACCGAAGTCGGCCAGCGTCCTGTACGCCGTGTCGGATGACCCGCGCGTGCAGGGCGCGGTGATCGAGGCGGGTGAGCGGGCGATGCGCGCCGCTGTTGGCTGGCTGGAGCGTGAGGCGATCCAGGTGCAGCGCGGCTCGCACAACTTGGCCTGGCTCGCCAAGCAGGACAATCCGGCACAGGTTGGACCGCGACGCCTGCCGACCTCGGGTGTCGTCGCGGCCTCGTTCCGGCACCGCACATCGCGGGCGAGCGACCCGCTGCTGCACTGGCATGTCCTGGTCGCGAACCTTGTCGAGGGGGCCGATGGGAAGTGGTCGGCGTTCGCTCACCCCGACCTCTATCGCCACGTCCGGGCGGCCGGTGAGGTGTTCCAGGCCGTCTACCGTGACGAGCTCACTGCCTCGTTGGGGGTGGAGTGGCGTCCAGGTCGGCACGTCCCCGAGATCGCCGGGATCCCTCAAACCGTGTTGGACATGTTCTCGAAGCGGAGCCGGGAAATCGACGCCTGGCTGGCGGCGACGGGGACACCGAATGACGCGGCGGGCCGGCAGGAGGCGGTGCTCGCGACGCGTCGCCACAAGCCGGAGATGGAAGGCCGACGCTTCGATGAGGCCTGGAAGCTCGAAGCCGCGGCAGCTGGTTGGGGACCGGATCAGGCCGAGCACCTCATCGCACGCTGCACGCCTCGCGTCGAGCAGGACATCGACGAGTTGTGGCGGCTCGAGCACCACGGCATCGACGACGCTGGACAGGTCGAGGCCTTCGAGCGGGTGGTGGATCCCGAGGAATGGATCGCCGATCTGCTCCGCACCGACCTCACCCATGACCGGACCACGTTCACAACTGCCGATGTCACTCGGGCCGTCGCTGCCCGTCAGGGCGCTGGCGCGTCGATGGCGACGATCGAACGGATCACGGCCTGCGTGCTGGCGTCGGACCAGACGATCGCCGTCCACCAGGCCGATCGATCCGCAGGGCTGTGGACGAGCCGAGAGATGCTCGACACCGAACGGCGCTTCGCCGAACTCCTCACGACACGATCGGCATCCACGGTCGAGGCAGCAGCGGTCGATCAGGCCTCAATGTTGGTCGGCAGTCTCGGAGCGGATCAACAGCGTGCGATGCGCTGCATCTGTGCGTCCGATGCGTCGGTGTCGGTGTTGATCGGTCCGGCCGGGACCGGCAAGACGTACACGGTCGACGCGATCCGCACCGCGTTCGAGCATGCCGGATATCGGGTGGTCGGTGCTGCACCGTCGGCGCGGGCAGCGATCGAACTCGCCGCCGGCGCACACATCGACACGCACACACTCCACGCCCTGCACCGCCGTTGGGACACCGGGATCGACACACCCGACCACACACTCCTCGTCATCGACGAAGCCGGCATGGCCGACATCCGCACCCTCACCACCACCATCGCCCGCCAGACCGCCGCCGGCGGGAGGGTGCTCCTGGTCGGCGACCATCACCAGCTCCCCGAGGTCGGAGCCGGCGGCGGCTTCGCGTACGCCACCCAACACGCCCGCACCGTCGCAGAACTCACCATCAACCGCCGCCAGCGACACGAATGGGAACAGGCTGCGCTCGCCGAGCTCCGCACCGGCAGCATCCCGACCGCCGTGGCCGCCTACCTCAACCATCAACGAGTCCTCACCGCCGACACACCCGCAGAGATGATCAACGTCGCAGTCGACACCTGGTTCACGGCCCGAGATCACGGGCAACGTCCGGTCCTGTTGGCTGGGACGAATGAGATCGTCGACGCACTCAACGCCGCCGTTGTCGGCCGGCTCATCGAACAAGGCGAGCTCCCACCGGAGTCCGCCGGGTACGGCGGCGGCGAGTTCCGGGTCGGTGAACGAGTCGTGATCCGCCGAAACGGACTCGTTCGCACCGTCGAAGGCGACGACGTGTCCGTCGCCAACGGCCAAGCCGGCACCCTCACCGACGTAACGGCGGCGAGTGTGCTGGTCGCGCTCGACACCGGCCAGCATGTCGAGCTCACCGGCGACTACCTCCGACACGGCGGGCAACTCACTCACGCCTACGCGCTGACCACACACCGCGCTCAGGGAGGCACCTGGGACCTCGGCATCGCCGTCGGCGCCGACGGCCTCTACCGCGAAGGCGCCTTCGTCGAACTCTCCCGCGGCACACACTCCAACTGGATCGTGCTCACCGCCCCCGAAGCCGCCCAACTCGCCCGCGACCTGCACGCCGAGTCCGAGATCGACCGTCACGACCACGGCCTCAACCCCGACCCCACCCCCACCGTCGAAGAAGACCTCACGACACGGATGGGAGTGAGTCGTGCCAAGCAGCTCACTCACACCATCGACCCCGACGCCGAGATCATCGACTGGTACTCACGCAACCACACACTCGCCCAGCTCGAACAACACACCCAGACCGCCTATCAGGCCGAACACGCAGCCACCGACATCGTCGGCGCCGACGACCTGCAACTCGTCGATGCGATAGCTCGCCTTGAGTTCATCGCCCGCCACCTCGACATCGGGATCCACGTCAGCCCCCACGATCGCCACAACATCGGGACCGTCACCGGAGTCGACGACCTCGACGGCACCGCCACCGTGCACTTCACCTCCCGCGACGGCACCCGCCACGCCACACACATCTTCCACTGGGCCGACCTGCGCATCGTCGAACCACACACCCCCACCGAACGGCCGCTCACAGCAACCGCCACCAACACACTCGACCACTCACTCACCGACATCACCGACAAACTCACTCGCCGCAACGGCCTCCTCGACGACCACGGCGTCCGCCCCGGCGACCTCCATCACTACCAACGAGCGACCGAGCGACACATCCTTCGCCACGCCGCCCGGCTCGGGGCGGAACGCCCCGGCTGGCTCACCGATCTCATCGGCGATCGACCAGGCGACATCGCCGGTGCCCGAGCCTGGGACGACGCGGTCAGGGAGATCACCATCTGGCGCCTCCGCCACGAACTCACCGACGACTTCATCGGACTCGGAACACGACCCGCCGACACCGACATTGCGCGGGACTGGACCCATCTCTCCCGCCGGATCGGTCTCACCCGCACCTGGCTCGACACCACCGACCGCCAAGAGCCGGCCTGGCCCACCACACCCAGCTACTCGGAACTCGTCGCCCGCACCGACGAACTCGACAGGCTCTTCGCCACCGCACCAGCCGACTACCGGCAACTCATCACCGAGCTCCAGACAGGGCAACTCTCTCTCGACGACACCACCCACCTGCTCACCGAAGCACTCGCCCATCGGACCGCACGGCAGAACTGGATCATCGAGCACTGGCCCCATATCGTCGAATACCAAGAAGCAAACCGCACACTCGCCACCGGAACATGGGGACCCGATCCGGAACTCCTTCACACCCTCCCGGCGTCCGGTGCGGGTGCGTCGCTCGCCGACGCGGTCGACCGCTACGAGCCATGGCTGCGAGCGGCCCTGTGCGCCGTCGCTGACCGCAACGACACCACCCTCGACATCGACGCCGTCCGATGGCTCGACAGCGTCGCCGACTACCGGAGCTTCTACCGGATCACCAGCACGCAACCGCTCGGACCGACCGACCCGACCGATGAACAGCGACAGGAACGGCGCATGCAACTGCACCGTGATCTCGAAGCGTTCGAACAGATCCACCACGATCGGCTTGCCTCGGTTATCGACCCGGCAGTCACCTCGGCAGCCCTCGACGGGATCGATCTGTAACCACCCGAGCACCCCGGTGTAGGAGACGACTGGCGCGGGTAGTTTGCGCAGATGGCACGCTCGGTGTGGACCGGTTCGATCACGATCGGAATGCTCAACGTCCCGGTCAAGCTGATCTCGGCGGTCAAGCGACAATCGATCGCGTTCAACCAAGTCGACGATCGCACCGGGAGCCGGATCCGCTACCAGAAAGTCGCCGAAGCCACGAACGAAGTC
>JAOBWQ010000422.1 GCA_025463425.1 Ilumatobacteraceae bacterium
CGTGCGCGTCGAACAGATCGCCATCCCAGCGGTGCGGCTGCTGGCCAAGCGGCCACGGCTCGCGCACGCACTGTTCCGGCTGACGAACGACGAGAGCCCGTTCGATCTGGACTACTCCGTCGATCCGTATCCGTCACTCGAAGCCGTGCGCGCGAAGCACGGTCAGGTGTACTACCGCAAGGTCTTTCGCCAGTGGTTCGTCGTCGGCCATGACGAAGCGCTCGAGCTGCTCCGTTCGCCGTCGCTGTCGGTCGGATCCGCGATGGATGTGTTGATGGAGGTCCGGCCGTATTCGCAGTTGTCGGACGAGGCCAGGGACAGCTTCGTGCGCTGGCTGTTGTTCGTCGACCCTCCCGATCACACCCGCCTGCGCAGGCTGGTGCAGCGTGCGTTCACGCCGGTCACGATCAAGGCGTTCGAGCCACGCGTGCGGGTGATCGCCGACGAACTGATCGCCGAGATCGCCGACCAGGATGCTCCCGACGTCGTCCGCAGTTTCACCTCGCCGCTGCCGGTGTTCGCGATCGGTGAGCTGCTCGGTCTGCCGTCCGACCGATGGGCTTGGCTGAAGGCTGCCTCGGACGACATCACCGGCCTGGTCGATCCACTCCACGGCTTCGACCCCGACGTCGTCAACGTCCGCGTCGCCGAGCTGAACGCCTACTTCACCGAGGTGATCGAGCAGCGCCGGATCGAACCTCGCGACGATCTGATCTCGGTCCTCGTCACGGCGGCGGACGACGGCGAGCAGCTGGACAACAACGAACTGCTCGCGATGCTCGGGTTCCTGCTGTTCGCCGGGCACGAGACGACGACCGGGCTGATCGGCAACAGCCTGGTCGCGCTGGCCCAACATCCGCAGCAGCGCGCCATGCTGCGCGACCGTCCAGAGCTGATCGACAACGCCGTCGAGGAGCTGATCCGCTTCGACACTTCGGTGCAAGCGACTCCCCGGGCCACGACGGCACCGATCCGAGTGGGCGACGTGACGATCCCGGCCGGCCAGCGGGTGGCCATCCTCTGGGGGCTCGTCAACCGCGATGTCCGCCGCTGGCCCGACGCCGACCAGCTGCGGCTCGATCGCCCGGACCCCAAGCCGCTCTCGTTCGGCCACGGCATCCACCACTGCCTCGGTGCATCGCTGGCTCGGATGGAGATGCGGGTCGCGATCCCCGCCTTCCTCGCTGCGTTCGGTGACTACCGGATCGACCCGTCCACCACCGAATGGAAGCGGTCGCTGTCGGTGCGGGGACCGACCGTGCTGCCGATCTCCAGGGCATCGACAGCGTCGGCGACCTCATGACCACTCGACCGCTCAGGAATCCTCACCGCGTGAGCTGACGGTCGGCTGGAAGCGATAACCCACACCCGGGTCGGTGATGAAGTACTCCGGCCGCGACGGGTTGATCTCCAGCTTGCGGCGGATGTGGCCCATGTGGACGCGGAGCAGGTTCTGATCGGGGTCGTAGGTCGGGCCCCACACCGCAGTCACCAACTGGCGGTAGGTGATCAGCCGATGTGGGTTGCGCACGAGATGGCTGACGATGCCCCACTCGATGGGCGTGAGGCGGACCTCTTCGAGATCGGGCCCGGCGTAGGCGCGGTGGCCGGCGAGGTCGAGCCGGAACGCGGCCGTGGCCACCTCGGGTGCGTCGGGCACTGCGTCGGGGTTGCGGCGCAGCACGGCGCGGATGCGGGCGACGAGCTCGGCCATGCCGAACGGCTTGGTGACGTAGTCGTCGGCGCCGGCTTCCAACGCCTCGACCTTGGAGCGCTCGTCGTCGCGCACGGTGAGCACGATGATCGGCACCTTGGTCCAGCCACGCACGGCCTCGAGGACCATGATCCCGTCCATCCCGGGCAGGCCCAGGTCGAGCAGCACCATGTCGGGGTGCTCGCCGGCGATGACCGTCAGCGCGGCCTCGCCGCTGGTGGCCTCGAACACCTCGTAGCCGCGCGCGCCGAGGTTGAGGCTGAGCGCGCGGCGGATCTGGGGCTCATCGTCGACGACGAGGATTCGGATCATGCCGCGACCTCGAGCGCTCTCGGCAGCGAGATGGTGACGGTCAATCCGCCGCCCGGCGTGTCGTCGAGGGTGAAGGTTCCTTCCATCGCATCGACGAATCCTTGCGCAATCGAGAGGCCGAGGCCGACACCGTCGGTGGTGTTCTGGTCGCCGAGGCGTTGGAAGGGCGCGAGCACCTTCGGTCGTTCGCTCGCCGCGATGCCTGGCCCGCGGTCGACGATGCGCAGGTGCACGTGGTCGCCGACCACACCGGATTCGATGCGCACCGGCTTGCCCGGCGGGCTGTGCCGGATCGCGTTGGCGACGATGTTGGCCACGCTGCGCTCCAGCAGCGTCGGGTCGCACCGCACCGCAGGGGTGTCCGGGGCGATGCAGACCTCGATCTGATCGGGACCGATGTTGAGGCTCTGCAGGGCTGCGGTGGCGACATCGCCGAGCATCGCCGCGTGGAGGTCGACGGCGAGCGCACCGATCTGCAGCCGGCTCGCGTCGAGCAGGTTCCCGACGAGCCGGTTGAGTCGATCGGTCTCCTCGTCGACGGTGAGCAGGGCCTCGGCCAGCTGGGCCGCGGTCCACGCCACCGAGGTGTCGCGGAGGCCCGAGATCATCGCCTTGATCGAGGCCAACGGCGTGCGCAGGTCGTGGGACACCGCGCGGAGCAGCGCAGTGCGGACGGCATCGATGTCGGCCAGCGCCGACGCCTCGCCGGCCTCGACCGCCAGCCGGCGGTTGTCGATCGCCACGCCCAGCTGGTCGGCCAGCACCCGCAGCAGACGGAGGTCGTCGTCGGACAGCGGACGACCGAAGGCGTGCAGCGTGGCTTCGGGCGCCTGCGCGCCGAGCAGCGTCGAGAACAGGGTCAGCGACGCGCTGGGAGTGCCGTCCGTGGCCCCAGCGGTGGCGAGGACCGCTGGAGCGGCACCGTCCGGGCCGTCCGTAGGCGTGGAGACGATCAGCACCCCCGTGAGATCGAACGTGGCGCGCAACTGATCGACGAGGTGTGGCAGGGGGTCCGGGTCGGCGGCGAGGGTGGTCGCGGACCTTGCCAGCGCCTCGGCCTCGAGGCGCGCTCGCCTGGCTTCCGCCGCACGGCGTGATGCGATGTCGACGAGCGAGCCGACCCCGACGGCGACGGCAACGAACACCAGCAGCGCGATCGAGTTCTCGAACTCGTCGATCGTCAACGTGTAGTAGGGGTGGACGAAGAACCAGTTGACGAGCAGCGACGCAGCGACTGCCGCCACAGCGGCCACGATCCGGCCACCGACCGCAGCGATGCCGAGCACGAACGCAAGGGCCAGCAGGAGCACGGTCGAGAGCGCGATGTGGGCGCGCACCGTCAGCCCGAGCGCCGTGAGCAGCGGGAGGCCGAACACCGTCATCGCCCACGCGATGACGGTTCGGCCTCGGTCGATCACCGGTGCCGGGCGCCGACCGCGCGCCGAGGTCTGAAGGTTCGAGCTCTCCGGGCTGGCGATGACGTGGATGTCGATGTCGCCCGCGAGGCGGGTGATCCGCGCGACGAAGGATCCATGGAGGATCTCGTGCCAACGGCTGCGCCGGCTTGCACCGAGCACGAGCTGAGTCGCCTTCTCCCGACGTGCGAACGCCGCCAGTGACTCGGCGGTGTCGTGGCCGACGACCTCGTGGACGGTGCCACCGAGCTCGGTGACGAGGCGGCGCTGCGCGGACAGTGCTTCGGCATCGCCCTTGGTCAGGCCGTCGTCGATCGCGATGTGGACGCCGACGAGCTCGCCGCTGACCCGCCCGGCCATCCGCGCGGCGCGCCGGATCAGTGCATCACCACCGACGATGCCGGTGATGCCGACGACGACGCGCTCGCGGGTCTCCCAGGCCTCGGAGATGCCGTGGTCGTCGAGGTAGCCCTGGAGCGATTCCTCGACCCGGTCGGCGAGCCACAGCAGGGCCAGCTCGCGGAGCGCGCTCAGGTTGCCGGGCCGGAAGTAGTTGGCGAGCGCAGCGTCGATCCGTTCTGCGGCGTAGATGTTGCCGTGGGCCATCCGCCGGCGGATCGCCTCCGGCGACATGTCGACCAGCTCGAGCTGGTCGGCGCGTCGAACGACGTCGTCCGGCACGGTCTCGCGCTGCACCATCCCGGTGATCCGCGAGATCACGTCGTTCAGCGACTGCAGGTGCTGGATGTTGAGCGTGGTGACGACATCGATGCCGGCGTCGAGGATCTGCTCGACGTCCTGCCACCGCTTGTCGTTGCCCGAGCCCGGGGCGTTGGTGTGGGCGTACTCGTCGACCAGGACCACCTTCGGTCGCCGGGCCAGGATCGCGCCGACATCCATCTCAAGAAGGGTCGTGCCGCGGTAGGCAACCTCCTTCGGCGGGATGATCTCGAGGTCGCGGATCTGGCCCGCGGTCTGGGTACGTCCGTGGGTGACGACCATGCCGATCACGACGTCCGTGCCGCGCTCCTTCCTCCGGACGCCCTCACCGAGCATCCGATAGGTCTTGCCCACGCCCGGCGATGCGCCGAGGTAGATGCGGAGCGAACCACGGGCCATCCGGTCAGCCGCCGCCCGTCGCGTCCAGTGCCACGTTCAATTCGAGCACGTTGACACCCGGTTCGCCGAGCACGCCGAGGTCTCGGCCGTCGGTGTACTGGTCGACCAGTTTGGCGACCTGTTCCACCGTGAGGTTGCGGGCTGCGGCGACGCGAGGTTCTTGGAGGCGGGCGTTGGCGATCGAGATGTCGGGGTCGAGGCCGGAGCCGGATGCGGTCACGGCGTCGACCGGGACCAGTTGGGTGTCGGACAGGCCGTTCTCGGTGCGGTATGCCTTGACCCGGTCGGCGACGGCGGAGAGGAAGTCAGCGTTGTTCGGCCCGAGGTTGGAGCCCGAGCTCTGCGACCCGTCGTACCCCGCTCCGGCCGCTGATGGTCGGGGGTGGAAGTACTGCGGTGCGCTGAACGACTGGCCCAGCAAGCGGCTGCCGACGACCTTGCCGTCGACGGTGATCAGTGAGCCGTTGGCCTTGTCCTTGAACGCGACCTGGCCGATCGCCAGGGTGACCATCGGGTAGATGAGCCCGCAGATGACGGTGAAGACCACCGCGACGAGGAACGCTGGACGGAGCTGGCGCAGGAACACTCTCATGGCTACTTGAGTCCTAGGGCTGTGACGATGATGTCGATGAGCTTGATGCCGATGAAGGGCACGATGATTCCTCCTGCGCCGTAGATGAGCAGGTTGCGCTTGAGGACGGCGCCTGCGCTGTCGGCCCGGAACTTGACGCCGCGCAGCGCGAGTGGAACGAGGGCGATGATCACGAGGGCGTTGAAGATGACGGCGGAGAGGATGGCCGAGCGGGGGCTGGAGAGGCCCATGATGTTCAGCTTGTCGAGCACCGGGAGGACCCCGGAGAACATCGCGGGGATGATCGCGAAGTACTTGGCGACGTCGTTGGCGATCGAGAACGTGGTCAACGATCCACGGGTCATCAGCAGCTGCTTGCCGACCTCGACGATCTCGATCAGCTTGGTGGGGTTGCTGTCGAGATCGACCATGTTGCCGGCTTCTTTGGCTGCCTGAGTGCCGGTGTTCATCGCCACGCCGACATCGGCTTGGGCGAGCGCAGGCGCGTCGTTGGTGCCGTCGCCGGTCATTGCGACGAGGTTGCCGCCGGCCTGCTCGCGCTTGATCAGCGCCATCTTGTCCTCCGGCGTCGCCTCCGCCAGGAAGCCGTCGACGCCGGCCTCTTCGGCGATCGCGGCTGCGGTGAGCGGGTTGTCGCCGGTGATCATGATCGTGCGGATGCCCA
>JAOBWQ010000480.1 GCA_025463425.1 Ilumatobacteraceae bacterium
GGAGACCCACGGGAGAGACGATGACGAACCAGGCAGGAAGAGCGCGGCGCGGAACGCTGCTGGCCCTCGGCGTGACGGGTGCGCTGCTACTGGCCGCCTGTGGCTCGGACGCGAAGACCGCGCCGACGACGGCCGCGCCCGCAGTCTCCACGGCGGCTTCGACCGCCGACTCGAGCGGAGCCACCACGGCAGAGTCGACGGCAGCATCGACCGGTGCATCGACGGCCGGATCGTCCGCGGAGACGACGGCCACGGCGGACACCGCTGCCGCAACCGACGTCACGCCGGCGACGGACAACAGCGGTCCGGTCAACCTGAACCTGGTCGCGTTCTCCACGCCGAAGGCCGCCGACGGTGCGATCGAGGCAGCATTCGCTGCAACCCCGGAGGGCGCCGGCACAACGTTCACCGAGTCCTTCGGTGCCTCCGGCGATCAGAGCCGGGCCGTCGTGTCCGGCCTCTCGGCCGACGTGGTCCACTTCTCGCTGGAAGGCGACGTCACCCGCCTCGTCAAGGAGGGCCTCGTCGCCGACGACTGGAACGCGGGACCGACCAAGGGCATCGTGTCGACGTCCGTGGTCGTGATCGCGGTCCGTCCCGGCAACCCCAAGCACATCACCGGATGGGACGACCTGGTCAAGGACGGCGTGCAGATCGTCACCCCGAACCCCGGCTCGTCCGGCTCGGCGCGCTGGAACATCCTCGCGGCCTACGGTCACGTGCTCGCCACCGGCGGCACCGAGGACGACGCCAAGGCGTACCTGACCAAGTTCTTCACCAACACCGTCGCCCTGCCCGGCAGCGGCCGTGATGCGACCACGGCGTTCCTCGCCGGCACCGGCGATGTCCTGATCTCCTACGAGAACGAGGCCATCCTGTCCCGGCAGTCCGGTGCGGCACTCGACTACGTCGTCCCCGATCAGACCATCCTGATCGAGAACCCGGCTGCGGTGTTGAAGGACGCCAACCCGCGGGCCTCGTCGTTCTTGAACTTCATGCTCAGCGATGCCGGTCAGACCGAGTTCGTCAAGAAGGGCTTCCGCTCGGTGGGCAACAGCATCACCGGCGTGCAAGTCGATGGCGCAAACGATCCGGCCAAGCCGTTCCCGACGCCCGCCAAGCTGCTGACGATCGGGAAGGACTTCGGCGGTTGGCCGGCGGCAGCCGACAAGTTCTTCAACGAGGACACGGGCATCGTCACTCTGATCCAGCAGCAGACCGGCAAGACCTCGTGACCGTCGCGTCGTTCGACGACGCGACGACCACCACGTCGGCACTGGCCAGCAGGCCAGCGGGGGGCTCGTCGCGCAAGCGGCGGGCGCCCCGCACCGGCGCGCTCACGCTCGGATCCGGCCTCGGGCTGGGGGTGGGGATGATCTGGTTCAGCCTGCTCGTGCTGATCCCGTTGACGGCCGTCGTCGTCAAGGCCCAAGCCGGCGGCTGGGATGCCTACTGGAAGACGATCACCAATCCGCAGACGTGGGCCGCGATCAAGCTGACGGTGGAGCAGTCGCTGATCGTCACGCTCGTCAACGTCGTGATGGGTACCCTCATCGCGTGGGTCCTCGTGCGCGACGACTTCTTCGGCAAGCGCGCCCTGGAGGTCGTCATCGACGTGCCGTTCGCGCTCCCGACGATCGTCGCCGGGCTGGTGCTCCTGTCGCTCTACGGACCGCGGAGCCCGATCGGGATCAACGTCGCCAACACACAGAAGGCCGTGTTCCTCGCGCTCGCCTTCGTCACCGTGCCCTTCGTGGTCCGCACCGTGCAGCCGGTGCTGGAGCAACTCGACCTCGAAGCCGAGGAGGCCGCGCTCTCGCTCGGGGCCAGCAAGTTCACGACCTTCCGCCGGATCGTGCTGCCCAGCCTGGCGCCGGCGATCGGGGCCGGCGCCGCGCTCTCCTTCGCGCGAGCGATCAGCGAGTACGGCTCGCTCGTGCTCCTGTCGGGCAACCTCGCCCTGCGCACCGAGGTCACATCGGTGCGCATCCTCACCTACATCGAGAACGGCAACACCGCGTCGGCATCAGCCGTTGCCTCGACGCTGCTGCTGATCTCGCTCGCGGTCATCGTCCTCGTCGACATCGCCCAGCGCAGGATCGCCCGCCGTGACTGACGCCGCCGTCCTCGACCGCGACGAGCCGTTCTCGGCGCCATCGCCCACCCCCGAGCTGGGCAGACGGCCGAGCCGCAACCGGTCGCCACGCGCCGTCCGGTACGTGTTCCGCTTCCTCGTCGTCGGCTACCTCTTCATGGTCGTGGCGTGGCCGGTCTCGCTCGTCGCCAAGCAGACCTTCGCCCACGGGCTGTCCTCGATCCGCACGGCCCTCGACGATCGGCTGGTCACGAGCGCGCTGCGACTGACGGCGTACGTGTCGGTGGTGGCCGTCATCATCAATCTCGTCTTCGGTGTCGGGATGTCGCTGATCCTCGTCCGCCGACGGTTCCCCGGCCGGCGGATCCTCAGCGCGCTCATCGACCTGCCGCTGTCGGTGTCCCCCGTGGTCGTCGGACTGGCCCTCGTGCTCACCTACAACCGGCGCGACGGCTTCTTCGGCAAGACGCTGGAAGCGCACGGCTACAAGATCCTGTTCGCCAACCCGGGCATCATCATGGCCACGGTGTTCGTGTCGCTCCCGCTGATGATCCGCGAGATCGTCCCGGTGCTCGAAGAGATCGGCACGGATCAGGAGCAGGCGGCACGCAGCCTCGGTGCGAGCCCGATGCAGACGTTCCGCCGGATCACCCTGCCGTCGATCAAGTGGGCGGTCGTCTACGGCGTCGTGCTCAGCCTGGCCCGTGCGCTCGGCGAGTTCGGGGCGGTCAAGATCGTTGCCGGCAACGTGGCCGGCAAGACCCAGACGGCCACCTTGATCGTCGAGCAGACGTACCAGGACTTCCATCAGGACACCGCGTATGCGACGTCGTTCATGTTGGCGTTCGTGGCCGTCGCCTGCATCGTGGTCGTGACGATCATCCGGCCCAAGGAGCACGTCTGACCATGGAGCACAAGTGAGCATCGAGGTCCGCAACGTCAACAAGAGGTTCGGCGACTTCGTCGCGCTCGACAACGTCTCGGTGAACATCCCCACCGGTCAGCTGACCGCGCTGCTCGGTCCGAGCGGCGGCGGCAAGTCGACCCTGTTGCGGATCATCGCCGGGCTGGAGTTCGCCGACACGGGTCTCGTCGAGATCGAGGGACAGGACGTCACCCATCTCCCGCCGCAGAAGCGCAACGTCGGGTTCGTGTTCCAGCATTACGCCGCGTTCAAGCACATGTCCGTGGCCCGCAACATCGCCTTCGGCATCGAGATCCGCAAGCGGCCCAAGGCCGAGGTCAAGGCACGGGTGGCCGAGCTGCTCGCACTCGTCCACCTCACCCAGTTCGCCGATCGGCTACCCGGCCAGCTCTCCGGCGGACAGCGTCAACGCATGGCGCTGGCTCGGGCGCTCGCCGTCGAACCCACCGTGCTCCTGCTCGACGAGCCGTTCGGCGCACTCGACTCCAAGGTGCGCAAGGAGCTGCGCGACTGGCTGCGCCGTCTGCACGACGAAGTCAGCGTCACCACCGTGCTCGTCACCCACGATCAGGACGAAGCGCTCGAGGTCGCCGACGACATCGTGGTCATCAACGACGGCAGGATCGAGCAGATCGGCACGCCCGACCAGCTCTACGACGCGCCGGCCAACGAGTTCGTGATGGGCTTCCTCGGCCCGGTGACACGTCTGCGCGGCCAGCTCGTGCGTCCGCACGATCTCGAGATGTTCGCGGCTGATCCCGGTGGAGCGGCCTTCGGACAGATCACCCGTGTCAACCGGGTCGGGTTCGAGGTCCGCGTCGAGCTCACCGTCGGCGACGAGGTCGTGTTGGTCACGATGACGCGCACCCACTACCACGCGCTCGGCCTCGACGTCGGCGCCACCGCGTGGGTCCGCGCTGCCGCTGGCGCACCCACCGTGGGCAACCCGGCGAGCCATCCCCTCACCGGCCCGGTCAGCGAGCCGGTTCCCGGCTGATCATCTGGAATGCGATCTCCCAGTCCGCCTGCCAGGCAGCCTCGGACCGGAGCCGGCCCGAGAGCTGGCGCTCCGCTGCGGCGAGGTAGGCGGACCAACCGGCCGAGTACCCGAGCGCCGGCCCGATCACGCCGTCTTGGCGAAGGGTGACGACGGTACCGGCCTCGGTCTCGCGGAGATGGACGCTGAGCAGGGTTTCGAAGTCCTGATGAGCCCAGCTCCACGAGACCATGAGGTGGTCGGGCGCTGCGCACTCGCGGACCGTTCCCGTCGCGGAACCGCCGTCGAAGGTGATCGAGAATGCGCCGCGGAGCTCGGCGCTGCCGGCGAAGTCACCGAACCACTCGACCATCGATGCCGGCGACGTGAGCAGCTCCCACACAACGCCGATCGGCTGCGTGAAGGTGCGTCCGACGACGACAGCGGAGCCGTCCTCGGCGTCGATGAGGATCGGCCAGCGTGGATCGGTGGCGGCGGATGCGGCGGCTTCTGTCCACAGTGGCGTCACCTCTTCGAGGAACCCTTCGAACCCCGCGTCGCTCTCGTCGCGGATGTCGAGCACCGCTGCGGCCCGGGCGAGGAGCTCCTCCCATCCGGCGCCGTACTCGGCCGCCCGATCACCGGTGAGCGCGGTGTGCTCGAGGCGGACCTCGCTGTGGTGCTCGTCCACCGCACGCAACGTGAGATCGACGAACGAGTCCGTCTCGCCGGGCCACTGCCACCGTACGGTCAGCCGCTCCGGGGCCTCGCAGGCGAGGATCGTCAGGGTTGCCGTGTCCGGCTCGCGCGGCCCGACCCACAGCTGCACGGTGTCACCGATGCCTGCTCGTCTGCCGAGCGGCGTGCCTCGCAGCTCGCCCAGCCAGCGTGCGAGCCGATCCGGATCGGTCCACGCGTCCCAGACGTCGCTGATCGGCCAGTCGTAGCTGCGGACCATCACGATCGAGCGCCGGTCGCCGTTGTCGACCACCGAGCGCTTGGTGCGGCCGATCAGTACGGCGAGATCGGTGATGTTCATTGTTGGCTCCTCGGTGGTCCAGGTTGCTTGGTCTTCGTTGCGCCTCGACGGAGCTCGGTGTCCAGGGCATCGAGGCGCTGGGTCCAGAACCGGCGGTAGCGCGACAGCCACGCCTCGGCGGTCGCGAGTCCCGGGCTGTCGATCGAGTACAACCGTTGCTGGCCGTGCACGCTCGCCCGCGCGAATCCGTTCTCGCGGAGGACCCGAAGGTGGCGCGACACTGCCGGTTGGGTGATGCCGAACTCGGCGGTCATCCGGGCACAGATCGTTCCCGCGGCGACGCCGTCGTTGCCGGCTGCTTCGTGCTCGTCCAGCAGCTCCATGATCCGGCGACGGACTGGGTCGCCGAGGACGTCGAACGCGTGCATCCGACCAATATAACAGAACAGTTATATATCGGTGGAAAGAGCTACTCGGCGTCGTCGCCGAGCAGGATCAGCGAGAACGTGGTCGGAGCCTGACGGGTCAGGATCAGCCGCCCACCCTCCGCTTCGGCGATCGAACGCGCCAACGCCAGCCCGATCCCGCGGTGCTCGCCGTGACCGCGACGGAACACCAGATCGGGGTCGATCAGACCGGTGCCCTCGTCGCTGACGTCGATCGCTCCACCCCCTGCCAGGCGTCGTTCGGTGACCCGGATCTCGCCTGTGCCGTGACGCAGCGCGTTGTCGATCAGGACGTCGAGGATCTGGTCGATCGACGCAGGCGACCCGCCACCCTGCAGCGGCTCCTCGGCGACAGCGACGATCGTCCGGCCACTGCGGACCACCTGGTCGCGCCAGCGGGCTCCGGCCCGGGCGACCGCCTCGTCGAGCCGGGACGTGGTCCCCGCAGGGATGTTGTCGCGTGCGTAGTCGAGCAGGTGCTGCACCGTCTGTTCGACGCGATCGAGATCGTCGAGCGCGCGCGTCACGAGGTCGCGCGACTGCTCCGCGGCTGCCGACTCGAGCCGCAATCGCAACGCCGTCAAGGGCGTGCGCAGCTGGTGCGAGACGTCGGCGCTGAACTGCCGCTCGCGAGCGAGCGCCTCGTTGACGCGCGCCGAGCTCTCGGCCAGTGCCGAGGCGAGGGTGTCGATCTCGGTGATGCCCGAGGGCGCGGCGGGCGGGAGGGTGACGCTGCCGTCGCCAATGCGTGATGCCACCTCGGCGAGGTCGGTGACCGGCTGCGCCAACCGGCGCGCGACGCGCGTCGCGATCAGCCAGCCGATGGCCAGTGCGAGGGCGCCGGCGATGGCCATGATCGCCCAGGCGACACGCGACCGGTGGTCGACCCCGGTCAGTGGCTCGGTGAGCCGCAGCACGCCGACCACCCGCTCGGTCGCGTGGTCGGTGATCGGAGTGACGACGACGATCTCGTCGCGCGTCGTCGACGTCGGGTTGCCCGCCAACGCCTGCTGGATCGCCGGATCGGTGGATGACGGCCCGACGCCGAAGATGATCGTGCCCGCGGCGTCGTATACGCTGAACGGCGGAGGCGCGTCAGGTTCGGCCCCGATCTGCTCGATCTGGTGGAGATCCAGGGGCACCTCGATCTCTGCCAGCGCTCGGGCTGCGGTGGCCTGGAGCTCGACGACTTCGGAGTCGAGGATCGAGCTGTGCACCGCGAGCGCGAGCGGGATGCCGAGCACGAGGAGGATCAGCGCCGAGACACCGACGATGGCCTCGGTGATCCGCCGCCTCACGATCCGTCCGCCGGTCGACGATGCGTCGTCACGGCACGACCAGCCGGTACCCCACGCCGCGGATCGTGGCGATCTCGATCGCGTCGTCGAACTTCCGCCGCAGGGCCATCACGTGCATGTCGAGCGTCTTCGTCGAACTGTCCCAGTGGAGGTCCCACACATCTGCCAGGAGCCGTTCACGGGTGATCACCCGTCCGGCCTCGCGGCACAACGCAAGCAGGAGCTGGAACTCGCGCGGGCGGAGCTCGATCGGCTGCCCGTCCACGCTCACGGTCCACCCCGCGGGATCGACGCGCATCCGGCCGATCTCGATCGCGGAGTCGGGGTCGGCCGGCTCGACGCCGCGGAGCTGGGCACGGATGCGAGCCAGGAGGATGGTCATCGAGAACGGTTTGGTGATGTAGTCGTTGGCGCCGGCGTCGAGCCCGACGACGACATCGATCTCTGCATCACGTGCGGTCACGACCACGATCGGAAGGTCACGGTTCTCGGTCCGCAGCCGCCTGCACAGGTTCAGTCCGTCGACGTCCGGTAGCCCGACGTCGAGCAGGACGAGGTCCGGCGGTGCCTCGGCGATCGCTGCGGCAGCCTCGGCCCCTGTCGTGCACCACGCCACGACGTAGCCGTGTGACTGCAACGACCGGGTCAGCATCGCACCGATTGCATCGTCGTCCTCGACGACCACGATCCGGCGCATCACGTCGTCATCCGCCGGACGTCTTGCTGACGTTGTCCTCCCACACCGACTTCGAACCCGTGTGACCGGCCTGGATGATCGTGGTCACGGAGGCCGCCGCGCCGAGCACGGCCAACGAAGCGAGTGTGATGCCGCGGTGCCGAGACGACGAGGCATCCACC
>JAOBWQ010000489.1 GCA_025463425.1 Ilumatobacteraceae bacterium
CGGCCAGCAGCTTGGCCTTGCTCAGCCAGTGCGGACGCGGCACGCGCAGCGAGTCCGGGGCGTCGCGGTTGCTGTCGTAGCCGAGCACGGAATAGAGACCGACCCCGGCGCCGATCAGCGGCGTCGAAGGCTTGCTCCACTTCCAGGCCGGCATCAGGAACCGCTTCTGCTCCACGAGGTGAGGTGCGGCGAGCCCGAGGACGCGGCGCTCGCGGAGGCTCTCCCGAACGACCCGGAACTCGTAGGTCTCGAGGTAGCGGATGCCACCGTGGAGGTACTTCGAGGTGGCGCTGCTGGTGCCGCCGCCGAAGTCGCCCTTCTCGACGAGCAAGGTCCGCAGACCCCTGCCGGCGGCCTCGCGGGCGACGCAGACCCCGGTGATCCCACCGCCGACGACGATGACGTCATACGGCTCGTTCAGTCGGGAGTGGTCACGTTCGATGCGCATGGCGAGGCCAACAAGGATACGTGCGGGAGCAGGGATACGGTGTGTCGTCAATGAGCGACACACCAGGGATCGATGTTCCGTCCGTCACCGCCTGGCTCGAAACTCACGTCAACGGTGCAACCGGACCGTTCGAGTTCGACCTGATCGCCGGGGGCCACTCCAACCTGACGTTCGGTGTCACCGGCGCTGACGGCACGCGGTTCGTCCTGCGCCGGCCGCCGCTCGGTCACGTCCTCGCCAGCGCGCACGACATGGGCCGCGAGTTCCGGATCATCTCCGGCTTGCAGACCTCGGCGGTGCCGGTCGCGCCGGCGCTCGGCTTCTGTGACGACATCGCTGTCAACGGTGCACCGTTCTACGTGATGGGCTACGTCGACGGCTACGTGATCCGCGATGAAGCCACCGCGCTGAAGGTGCTCACCGAGGACGCCAGGCGCACGGCGAGCGAGTCGATCGTCGACACGATGGCAGCCATCCACGCGGTCGATCTCGTCGACAGCGGGCTCGACACCCTGGGCAAGCACGAGGACTACATCGCCCGGCAGCTGCGCCGTTGGTACGGCCAGTGGAACTCGCAGAAGACCCGCGAGCTCGCCGGCGTGGATGCTGCCCACGCGCTGCTGGCTGCGCGGATCCCCGATCAGGGCCCGGCGTCCATCGTCCACGGCGACTACCGGCTCGACAACTGCATGGTCGATGCGAACGGCAACGTCATCGCCGTGCTCGACTGGGAGATCTGCACGCTCGGCGATCGTCTCGCCGACCTGGGACTGCTGCTGGTGTACTGGACCGGACCGGACGACGAGATGACCTCATGGACGGGTGCGTCGACGACGTCTCCGGGGTTCCTCAACCGAGCCGATCTGGCCGAGCGCTATGCCGCGATCACCGGGGTCGACCTCGGTCAGCTCGACTACTACATCGCGTTCGCGTTCTGGAAGCTGGCGTGCATCCTCGAAGGGGTCTATGCGCGGTACCTGGGCGGCGCGCTGGGCGATCGCGATCCGCAGGAGCTGCTCCCGTTCAAGCTGCAGGTCGAGGGTGCAGCCGCCAGCGCGATGGCCGCACTCGGGCGGCTGGGATGAGCGACGCCTACAGCGTCGTCGGTGGCGGCCTGCCCACGCTCGACCACCCGACCCTCGTCGTGATGCTGGCCGGCTGGATCGACGCCAGTGGCGCTGCCGCCGCAGCCATGGCTGCGCTCGAGTCCGAGTGCCACGCCGCCACGATCGCGTTGTTCGACACCGATGCCTTCATCGACTACCGGGCCCGCCGCCCCACGATGCAACTCCGTGAGGGCATCAACACCCAGCTGGTGTGGCCCGACATCGAGCTCAAGGTCGGCAACGACCTCGACGGCCATGACGTGCTCCTGCTGACCGGCCCTGAGCCCGACATGGCGTGGAAGCGCTTCGGCGCGGCGGCGGCCGATCTCGGCGTCCGCCTCGGCGTCACGCGGATGGTCGCGCTCGGCTCGTACCCGTTTGCAACACCGCACACGCGCCCATCCCGTCTGTCACTGTCGACTCCTTCGGCCGAGATCGTGTCATCGCTCCCGCTGCTGAAGAACTCGGTCGACGTCCCCGCCGGCGTCGCGGCTGTACTCGAGCACTCGTTCCACGACCGCGGCATCGAGTCGCTGGGCATCTGGGTCCAGGTGCCCCACTACGTGTCGTCGATGGCGTATCCCGCGGCGACCGTGGCTCTGCTCGGAGGACTCGCCCAGGCATCCGGCGTGCGCATCGACGGCGCCGCTGCACGGCAGGAGACCATGATCCAGCGCGAGCGCCTCGATGAGCTCGTCGCCGGCAACGACGAGCACGGGGCGATGGTCCGTCAGCTGGAGACGCTGTACGACACCGCTCTGGCCGAGGCGGACGTGAGTCCCCCGCTGTCGGCCGACGAGATCCCCACCGCAGACGAGCTCGGCGCCGAGTTCGAGCAGTTCCTCCGCGACCAGAACCCCTGACGCCGTCCTCTCGACGAAGTACGTTCGTCGCGATGAAGGTCGATGGAGGACTCGGAACGGATCTGGCGAAGGCGGGAGCAAACGCCCGCGACGCAGAAGCGGCCGGATACACCGGCGTCTGGACCGCGGAGACCGCGCACGACCCGTTCTTCCCGCTGCTGCTGGCGGCCGAGCACACGACCACGCTGGAGCTCGGGACCTCGATCGCCGTTGCGTTCGCACGGAACCCGATGACGCTGGCCAACGTCGGATGGGACCTACAGAGCTTCTCCAAGGGCCGCTTCGTGATGGGCCTCGGCAGCCAGATCAAGCCGCACATCACCAAGCGGTTCAGCATGGAGTGGAGCCACCCTGCGCCGCGCATGCGCGAGATGGTGCTGGCGATGCGAGCCATCTGGGACACCTGGCTGAACGGGACGCCCCTGCAGTTCCGCGGCGAGTTCTACAAGCACACCCTGATGACGCCGTTCTTCGCACCGGCGGCGAGCGACATCAGCGAATACGGCGTGCCGAAGATCTTCCTCGCCGGGGTCGGTGAGTTGATGACCGAGGTAGCCGGCGAGGTCTGCGACGGCTTCATCTGTCACGGGTTCACCACCGAGAGGTACCTCCGCGAGGTCACCATCCCCGCGCTGCAGCGTGGACGGGCCAAGGCGGGCAAGACCATGGACGGGTTCGAGATCATGGGACCGAGCTTCGTCGTGACGGGCAACGACGACGCTCAGCTGGCGGCTGCGTCAGCCGGGACGCGTCAACAGATCGCGTTCTACGGTTCGACGCCCGCGTACCGGGGCGTGCTGGAGCTGCACGGCTGGGGTGGCCTCCAGGATCAGTTGAACGCGTTGTCCAAGCAGGGCAAGTGGGTCGAGATGGGTGACGCGATCACCGACGAGATCCTCAACACGTTCGCCGTGGTCGGCGAGCCGGAGGCGATCGCCCCCGAGCTGCACCGCCGCTACGGCGACGTCATCCAGCGGATCAGCTTCTACGCCCCGTACGCCAGCGATCCGGCACGCTGGGACAAGGTGATCGCCGCCGTCAAGGCCCACTGATCGGGAAGTAGCGACAGGAGGACTTGTCCGACTGAGCGGATCGCTCTCGAGCCAGCGTCAAAGGCGCCCTGGCGCCGGAGACGCTGCGCGAGACAACCCGAGCAGCCAACGCTTGACGTTGTCGCCGAGCGCGGCGACGTCGTAGCCGCCCTCCTGCAGGACCACCGTCGGCAAGCCCAGCTCTGCCACGGCAGCGCCGCACCGTTCGAACCCGTCTGCGGTCAGCGCGAGGTCGCTGATCGGGTCGGTGAAGAAGGTGTCGAGGCCGAGCGAGACGATCACCATCGACGGCCCAAACGCCTGGATCTGTTCGATCGCGCCGTGGAGCGCGTCGAGGTAGGCATCGTCCTCGGTGCGTGCCGGCAGGGGCACGTTGAGGTTCGAGCCGGCTCCTCGGCCCGTGCCGGTCTCGTCGGCGTACCCGACGTTCCAGGGATAGGCCCGCACCGGATCACCGTGCAGCGACACGTACTGGACGTCGTCACGGTCGTAGAAGATCTCCTGGCTGCCGTTGCCGTGGTGGTAGTCGACGTCGAGCACCGTCACCTTCGTCCCGGTGGTCGACGCAGCATGATGCGCAGCGATCGCAGCGTTGTTGAAGAAGCAGTACCCGCCGTACAGACCGGTGGTGGCATGGTGGCCCGGCGGGCGGCAGAGACCGTACGACGGGCCGCCGCCTTCCAGCACGAACTGCGTGGCCGTCAGTGCGGTGTCGACGGCGGAGAGCGCAGCGTCGTAGGTGCCCCTCGTCAACGGCGTGGTGGTCTCGAAGCACCAGTAGCCGAACCGGGCCTGGATCGACTCCGGTTCACCGCGCTCACCCATCTTGTTGCGCAGGGTCGAGCGGTAGAAGACGTCCGGCATCACATCAGCGGTCTCTCCGGCGACCTCCTGGTACTCCTCCCACGCCGTCGCGAGGAACCTGACGAGACCCGCGTCGTGCACCGCCTCGATCGGCGCGAGGCCCCACTCCGACGGGGCGGTGAACACGAACCGGTCGTCGGCAGCCAACGTCTCGCGGATGGCCTCGGCGCGCCCGATGTGCTCGAAGGTCGGCGTGAGGCCGGACTGCTCGAAGCTGAACTTCGGGTCATGGCGGAGATGAGCTGGGGTGTACACGACCTTCATTCCGCCATCGTCGCAGATCGAGCGGGCGACGCGCCCGAATGTGGGCTGAGCCGCCCGAGTGCTACTCGACGAGCTCGAGCTCCTCGTTCATGTAGAGCTCGCGGCACTTGGCGCGCTGCAGCTTTCCCGACGAGGTCTTCGGCAGGGTGCCGGGGCGGACCAGCATCACGTCGCGCGGGGGCAGGCCGCAGACGCCGATGGTGCGGTGGTGGATCGCCTCACGCACCGCGGCGGGATCTTCGGTGCGCACCTCGGCGACGACGATCACGGTCTCCTTGCCTTTGTAGCCGTCGACACCGAAGGCGATCACGTTGCCGGCACGGACACCGTCGAGGCCACCGACGGCGCGTTCGATGTCCTCCGGGAACACGTTCCGGCCGCCGACGATGATCACGTCCTTGATCCGCCCGCACAGGACCAGTTCACCGTCGAGCGTGTAGGCCAGGTCCCCCGTGCACAGCCAGCCGTCGGCGAACAGCGCCGCCGTCGCGTCCGGTCGTTTGTAGTAGCCGGGGGTCACGGAGGTGCCCCGGATCAGCAGCTCTCCGACGTGTCGTTCGGCCACCTCTTCACGGGTGTCGACGTTGACGATGCGCATCTCCAGATCGGGCACGGCCCGGCCGAGCACGGGGAGCCGACGAACCGTGTCGGGCTCGGTGTCCGCCGTGATCTCCACCGGCTTCGCGACGCGGTCGCGCTCCAGCACCTCGCGGTCGACGGCGTCGGTGACCAAGCCCCGGTGCCGCGGCGGGAACGCGCCACCGATGGCCACCTCGGCCATGCCGAACGCGGGGAAGACGCTGCCGGGCTTGAAGCCGAACGGCGCGGCGGCCTCGACGAAGGCCTCGACCGCGCTGGGGTCGACGGGCTCCGCGCCGCTCAACGCGAGCGTCAGTGGGGAGAGGTCGAGACCCTTCATCCGCTTCAGTGCCCGGGTGGCCAGCACCCAGGAGAAGTTCGGGCCGGCCGTGGCCGTGCCGCCGTGATCGCTGATCCACTGCATCCAGTTGCCGGGATGCGCCATGAAGTCCTGCGGTGCGGCCTGCACCAACTG
>JAOBWQ010000523.1 GCA_025463425.1 Ilumatobacteraceae bacterium
CTCAGTACTTCTTCCGTTCGCTGGTGGTGCGTCGTCGATGCGAGATCAACGGGGCCGCGCCGCAGCCGAAAACGGCCACAGGCACGAGGTTCAATGCTAGCGGTGGGTCCTCCGTCTCGCACCGCACGACGGCGTGTGCGGTGCCCCAGGCGGCGATTACGGTGACTGGATGATCACGATCGAGCACCTGCCCTACGAGCCTGATGCCGGGCTGGCGCCTGCCGGGCGGATCGGCCTGGTGATGCTCGCGTCCGACTACACGATCGAGGCGGAGATGCACGCGCTGGTCGATCGCGCTCCTGGGCTGGGCCTGTTCAGCAACCGGATCCGCAACGAGGACCAGATCACACCCGAGACGCTGCGCGCGATGGCGCCGCGGATCACGGCCACCGTCGACGAGATCCTGCCCGGCGGCGACCTCGACGTCGTCGCCTTCGCGTGCACCTCGGCCACGATGGCCATCGGCGAGGAGGGCGTGTTCGAGCGGATCCGCGCAGCACGCCCGGGCGTGGCCTGCACGACACCGATCACCGGCGCGCTCGCCGCCTTCGCCGCGCTCGACGTGCGACGGGTCGGCGTGCTGACGCCCTATCGGGCCGACGTCAACGAGATCGTCGCCGCGTACCTCACCGCACGCGGCATCGAGGTACCGGTCTTCGGCTCGTTCGACGAAGAGTCCGACGCAGCGGTGGCCACGATCTCACCCGCCTCGGTCCGCTCCGGCGTGCTGCGTCTGCTCGAGACCGCCTCCGTGGACGCCGTCTTCGTGTCGTGCACCTCCGTACGACTCGCCCAGCACGTGGCCGAGCTCGAGCAGGAGATCGGAGTTCCTCTCACGTCCTCGAACCTGGCGATGGCGTGGCACGCGATCCGGCTCGCCGGCGTCCGCGATCCGATCCCCGGGCTGGGTCGGCTGTTCGAGCGCTGAGGCGCGAGCCCGATCCAACCCGGGATCGACCGATCACTTGAGCTTGTCGATGGCCTCTTCGGCCTTGTCGGCTGCCATGCCGACCTTGCCGTCCATGTTGTCGGGCAGCTTGTCCTTCGCCAATGCCTCTGCCTTCTCGATGCCCTGCTCGACCTCGTCCTTGTGCTCGACGACCGCATCCTTCACCTTGTCGAAAAGTCCCATCGCAATTCCTACTTTCTCTGGTCTCTCGTCATTGGTACGCGCCGATTCTGTCAGATCCGACCGATGACGATCACGAGGACATGCGTCGCTGCGGCCGCTGCGAGTGCCGGCGCGCCCACGGCTGCCGCCGTCCTGGCATAGCGCAGCGCGGAGGTCGGGTGCCCGAGACGGCGCATGGTCGCCTGCCACAAGAGCGTCGACAACGCTCCCGTCACCCACATCGTCGGACCGAGGTTGGCTCCGAGCAGCACAGCCCACACCCGCTCACGGTGGGCCCCGAGACCGGGCAACGTCACGAGCAGCGCCGGCAGGTTGTTGATCGCGTTCGCGCCGATCGCCACGACGCCGATTGTGGCCAGTTCGCCCGGGATGCCCGCGATCGAGAGCATCCGGTCGACGGGCAGGTGGCGTGCCGCAGCGGTGGCGAGCACGCCGAGACCGGCGGCGAGCACCGCGGCATGCACCGGCACCTGCCGCCACGGCAGCACCCGCTGCCGGACGATCAACCCGCTGAGGGCCGCGGCGGTGATCACCCATGCGGGCACGCCGAGGCGCTCGCCGGCGACGAAGCCGACCAGCAACCAGACCACCACGATCGAGCCGGTGGCAAGTGCGCCGCCTCGGCGCAACGCATCGTCCGTGGTGGGGATCGTCGGTGCCGGCGCTTGCGGCTGCGCATGCGGCCTTCGCGCGATCCGCCCGAAGACCACGCCACCCACCGCGATCGACGCCAGCGAGGGCAGGCCGAGATGGGTGATGAACGAGCCCGTGCCGAGATCGAGCCGATCTGCCGCGATCAGGTTGGTGAGGTTGGACACCGGCAGCACCGACGACGCGAGCGCCGCTTGGAGCGCGGGGATGAAGCCGAGCACCACCGGGTCCTCTCCGTGCCGCTGAGCAATTCGCACGTACAACGGCGTGAGCAGCACGACGGCCGCGTCGAGGTTGAACACGATGGTGACGAGTGCGGCCAGGACCCACAGCCCGGCGACGAGGTGCCGGCCTCCGTCGATCCTCTCGGCGAGCTCGGTGAAGAAGCCTGATCGGTCGAGCAGCACCGCCAGCGGAACTGCGAGCAGCAAGAACAGCACCGCGCCGGCGAGGTCGTGGCCGGCAGTGCGGGCATCGCGGAGTGGGATCACGCGCGCGAGAAGGGCGACGAGCGCCAGGATCGCCGGACCGGCCCAACCGGGGATCCTCCGCCACGGGACGACCGCCAGCACGCTGCCGGCGATCAGGAGTGCAACCTGCGCGGCGGCCATCGGCGGAGCCTTCCCTTCCGAGCGAAAACGAAACCACCCGCCCTCGCGGGCGGGTGGTTCAGATCAATGCGCGAGGTGCGCTGGTTGTCACCAGCGGTAGTGGGCGAAGGCCTTGTTGCTCTCGGCCATCTTCTGCATGTCGTCGCGACGCTTCACGGCGGCACCGAGGCCGTTGGCGGCATCGAGGATCTCGCCGGCGAGGCACTCGGCCATCGTCTTCTCACGACGCTTGCGGCTGAAGTCGACCAGCCAGCGGATGGACAGCGTGTTCGACCGACGCGGCTTGACCTCGACCGGGACCTGGTACGTGGCGCCACCGACGCGACGGCTGCGAACCTCGAGCGGGGGCTTGATGTTCTCGATCGCGCGCTTGAGGGTGGCCACCGGCTCGGCGCCAGTCTTCTCCTCGACCATCTTCAGTGCGTCGTACACGATCTTCTCGGCGATGCTGCGCTTGCCGTGCAGCATGACCTTGTTGGTGATCTGCGACACGAGCAACGACCGATAGATCGGGTCGGGCATGATTTCGCGGCGCTCAGCGGGTCCTTTACGAGGCA
>JAOBWQ010000545.1 GCA_025463425.1 Ilumatobacteraceae bacterium
GGAACTACAAGAAGCAGCTCCTGCGCATCCAGGCCGACAAGAGCAGCGACTCGTGGAGCGATGTCCACGACGACATCTTCTCCGACGAGTTCCTCCTCACCCGTCCGCTGCTCGAGGCCATCACGGCTGAGGATCCGGTGGTGCTCCTGATCGACGAAGTGGACCGCGTCGAGGTCGAGACCGAGGCCCTGCTGCTCGAGATCCTGTCCGAGTACCAGGTGTCGATCCCGGAGCTCGGCACCATCGTGGCCAAGCAGATCCCGCTCGTGTTCCTCACGTCGAACAACACTCGCGAGCTGTCCGAGGCGCTCAAGCGTCGCTGCCTGTTCCTCCACGTCGACTACCCCGACATGGAGCGCGAGAAGCTGATCGTCACCACCCGCGTGCCGGGTGTCTCCGACAACCTCGCCGATCAGATCGCGCGCATCGTGCGCAGCATCCGCCAGCTCGATCTGAAGAAGGCGCCGAGCGTCAGCGAGACCATCGACTGGGCACGCACGCTCGTGCTGCTCGGTGTCGAGAACATCGACGCGCAGCAGGCCAAGGAGACGTTGCACATCCTGCTCAAGTACCAGACCGACATCGCCAAGGCTGCCAAAGAGCTGTCGATCGAAGCCGCGAAGTAAGAGGTTGATGTCGTGCTCGACCTGATGGCGGGCTTCGTCACCGAACTGCGCAACGCCGGCATCCCGGTGTCGCTGACCGAGAACCTCGACGCGATGGAAGCGGTGCAGCACATCCCCATCGAGGATCGCGAGGCGTTCAAGTACGCCCTCGCCGCGACGATGGTGAAGAACAACTCGCACTGGCGGGCATTCGAGACGGTGTTCGAGGTCTACTTCAGCCTGCGCGGACCCGAGTACAAGCTCGTCGACGGCGACAGCGACATCGACGAGATGTGGCGCGAGATGCAGGAGCAAGCTCAGCAGGCCGACGGCAAGGCCGCCGGCGGCGGGGGCATGGATTCGCTCACGCCGGAAGAGATGATGAACTTGCTCATGCAGGCGCTGAAGAACGGCGACCAGGGCATGATGCGGGCCTTGGCGAAGCAGGCCGTGCAGCGCTTTGCCGGGATGGAGCCGGGTCGTCCCGTCGGCGGCACGTACTACCTCTATCGCACGCTGCGCAACCTCGACCTCGAGGGCATGCAGGACAAGCTGATGGAAGCCAGTCGGCAAGAGGTCGGCGGCGAGCTGACCCCACTGGAAGAGCGTCTCGAGAAGGACGAGTTCGACTCGCGCATCGAGCAGTTCAAGAAGGAGATCGAGGCCGAGATCCGTCGTCGCCTCGTCGCCGATCGCGGGGCGGAAGCGATGGCCAAGACCCTCCGCAAGCCGCTGCCCGAAGACGTCGAGTTCATGCACGCGTCGCGCGACGAGATGCAGGCGCTGAAGAAGTCGCTGTACCCGCTGACCCGCAAGCTCGCCGCACGCCTGACCCGCAAGCGCCGCCACGGCCGCAAGGGTCCGCTCGACTTCCGCAACACCGTTCGGCACTCGCTGTCCACCGGCGGCGTGCCGATCGACCCCAAGTTCAAGTATCCACGCCCGTCGAAGCCCGAGCTGGTGGTCATCGCCGACATCAGCGGATCGGTCGCTGCGTTCGCACGGTTCACCTTGATGCTCGTCTACGCGCTGCAGGGCCAGTTCAGCAAGGTGCGCTCGTTCGTGTTCATCGACGGCATCGACGAGGTCACCGACTACTTCAAGAACACCGAGGACATCCAGGAGGCGATCCATCGGGTCAACACCGAGGCCGATGTCGTCTGGGTCGACGGCCACAGTGACTACGGCCATGCGTTCGAGGTGTTCTGGGACAAGTGGGGCAAGGAGATCAGCCCGAAGACGACGGTGCTCCTGCTCGGCGATGCGCGCAATAACTACCATGCCAGCCAGAGCTGGGTGATCAAGAGCATCCGTCAGAAGGCCCGCCACGTCTACTGGCTCAACCCCGAGCCGAAGAGCTACTGGAACACCGGCGACTCGATCGTCGGCGACTACGGCAGCCACACCGACGGCGTCTTCGAGTGCCGCAACCTCCGCCAACTCGAGTCCTTCGTCGAAAAGCTGGCCTGACGGCCAACGCACACGGCCCGGCGTCAGAGTGCTGACGTCAGGGCGCAGACGAGGGTTCCGGCGCAAATTCGCCCCGCGGGGCCTTGTTGAGCGACTACTCGCGCAGAATCGCCCCGCGGGGAGATGTTGGGTCACCTCAACGGAGCGCGATGGTCGCGGCGAGGTCTGCGATTGCCGCCGGGAGGCCGGTGCTCACGTCGAGGTCGGTCACTCGCAACGTCTGCCAACCAACCGCGGCCATCTTGCGATCACGGACCTTGTCGCGATGACACTCCGCGATCCCCGCGTGCCAGAACGGATGGTCGACCTCGAGCGCGACCTTGAGAGCCGGCCATGCGAAGTCGAGTCGGACGCGATCCCCATTTCGAAGCACGAACCAGAGTTGTGTCGTCGGGGCAGGGAGGAGTTGCCGTTCGATCTCGCGCAGGACGAGCACCTCGAGCTCCGATTGCATCGCCGAGCGCCATGTCGGACGCGAAGCGATCACCGCCGACATCGTTCTCGTGCCGGACCGACCGGGTGCGCCGAGTCGGGACAGGGTGGATGCATGGGTGGCGAAGGTGCCCTTGTTCTCGTCGATCAGTTGTTCGAAGATCGAACCGGTGCGCTTGACGCCGAGAAGGTCCGCGCAATCGAACATCGTTCTCGTCGGGCTCGTGACACGAATGCCGTCACCTCGCTGAACTACGTCCACCGGGTCGATTCGTCGGCATTTGTGGATGATGACGCCGGGCAGCTCGGCATGCCGCCCATGTGGGATCAGTGCGTGAACATCGCCATCGTCTGCTGGGAGTCCACGGAACTTCCACTCGCGTGCGGCGCGCACTCTCGAGATCACCGCGTGCCGGCTGCGCAGACACGCGGCTGTCATCAGCTGGGTGGGTCCGATCGGCCAGTGCGTGCTGCGCAGCACGCCGGGCATGATCAGTTCGAAGTCATCGGAGTCTGTGAGGCGATACGCGGATCGTCGCGGCATGCCGAACTCGACGAGGGTCGCAATATCGATGATCCCTCCATGTCCCTGGAGCCATCTCTGCATCTTGGGCACCCACGCGTCGGCCATCGCAGCCACCTCCACATCGAGATCGGATCGACGGGGAAGTCGCTGTTGACGGTACAGGCGGGGTGTGACACCGGGCCGTCCGTGCACGATCTCGCCCCGTGGGGCGAGATCGAGACGAAGGGCGGCCCAAGGTCGCCCCGTGGGGCCGATTTGAGCGACTCGGGAGCGCGCAGTGGACCGCGGCGTCGGACGTGGGCGGGGACTCAGCCGCGTTGGTAGTTGGGGGCTTCTTTGGTGATGGTGACGTCGTGGGGGTGGGATTCCTCACGGCCGGCGGTGGTGACCTTCATGAACCTGGCGCCGTCGC
>JAOBWQ010000547.1 GCA_025463425.1 Ilumatobacteraceae bacterium
GACCCTCATATGCTCCGCTCCCTCCCCGCTGACGGCGCAGGCCAGTCGCTAGCCGCAGCTATCGACCGCGACGAGCCCTGGCTTCGAGGTGCCTTGTGTGAGATCGCTGACCGCATTGACGCCGTCCTCGACAGTGACGCAATCGAATGGCTCGACAACGTCGCCAACTACCGCCACACATATCGGATCACCAGCACGCAACCCCTCGGACCTCCCACGCCGACCGACGAGCGCCGACGAGAACATCGGATGCGACTGCACCGGGACCTCGAAGCGTTCGAACAGGTCCATCTCGATCGGCTTGCCTCGGTTATCGACCCAGCAGTCACGCCGGCAGCCCTCGACGGGATCGATCTGTAGCCACCCGAGCACCCCGGTGTAGGAGACGTCTGGCGCGGGTAGTTTTCGGAGAGGGCACGCTCGGTGTGGACCGGTTCGATCACGATCGGGATGCTCAACGTCCCGGTCAAGTTGATCTCGGCGGTCAAGCGACAATCGATCGCGTTCAACCAAGTCGACGATCGCACCGGGAGCCGGATCCGCTACCAGAAAGTCGCCGAAGCCACGAACGAAGTCGTCGACTCTGCGCACATCGTCAAGGGCTTCGACCTCGGCGGCGAACACTACGTGATCGTCACCGACGACGACCTCGCACCGCTCGCACCGACCAAGTCGAAAGAGATCGCCGTCGACACCTTCGTGCCCGCCGAGCAGATCACACCGACGATGTTCGAGTCCTCCTACATCCTCCAGCCCGGCAAGATCGCCAAGCCATACGCCCTCCTCGCGCAAGCGCTCGCGGGGACAGGGCACGTCGGGATCGGCAAGTTCGTGATGCGCCAGAAGGAATACCTCGTGGCACTCCGCTCCGACGGCCAGCACCTCACCCTCTCGACACTCTCGTTCCCGGACGAGATCGTCGACCCCTCCACCGTGGAAGACCTCGACACCGTCACCGGCGTCGAGCTCACCGATCGCGAACTCGCCATGGCCGCCTCGCTGGTCGATGCGCTGTCGGATCCGTTCGACCCGTCACAGTTCCGCGACGAGTACCGCGACTCGGTGATGGCGGTCATCGAAGCCAAGGCGGACGGCCGAACACTCACAGTCGAAGCCGCTCCGGAGCGAGCGGTCGTTGTCGACCTCGCAGCCGCGCTGGAAGCCAGCGTCGAGGCGGCCACGGCGTCACGGAGCCGTCACCCAACAGCGCGCAAGGCAGCCAAGCCGGCCGAGACACCAGTGCCGAAGGCGCGACCCAGGAAGTCCGCCTGACCAACCCTCGCTACTTCGGCAATTCGTCAGACGGTCGGGGACGGCCAGCCGAGGCGTGGTTGCGGGTGGGCAAATCGGTGGCCGTCGTTGTAGGTGTTCGACATCAGCCGCAGCCACACTCGGAGGGCAGCTGTGAGCGCTTCGGGCATGCCGTGACCGTCGGGGAGTTCGCTCGCTCCGACGGTGGCGAGCAGTCGTTCGATGCTCGATCGGAGCGGGTCGGGATCGTTCCACGGCAGCACTGGCGCTACCGCCGGTTCGGACTCGTCGGATGGCGACAGGAAGTCGGCGGCCCACCAGCGGATGGCTTCCTCGACCGCGTCCCACACAGTGAAGTCGGGCTTGTGATGTTGACTCAGATAGTCGGTCGCAGCGACGACCTCCAGCCACACCCCGCCAGGATCACAGTCCTGGCCCGCATCCACGTCCACCTCATTGTTCCACATCGCTTTCTCACATCTCCATTTCAAGCTCGGAAGCCCGCGACACCTCTGCCAGCGCACGCACCAACGAGTCACCATCGAGGTCAAAGGCCGCCGACGGGTCGGCGGGGCCGAGCGCCGAACGGATCGACTCGATGTCGTTGATGTCGACGCTCGACAGCTCCGTAACCGGACGTCCGACGGCCGGCGGATCGAGCGCCCGTCTCACCTCGGACTCATCGAGAGCGAGCCGTTCTGCGGCGATCAGCGTCGTGCGGGCGAGGTCCTCGTCGCATCGCTGATGGATCACCTCGACTGCCGTCGGTGTCGCGACACAGGCCGTTGTGAGCGCGTCGGCGGTCTCTTCCGGTGAAAGCGAGTACCGCTCCGACAGCGCGACGAGGTCCTCCGTCGTGGATCGCCGTGCGGCCAGACCGAATGCCTCGACCGGGTTGTCGACGATCGTGACGACACCAGCCGCGAACGTGTCCGGGGTCGGCGCATGCGCGGCAAGATGAGTGACTGCCTGCCCGGGCGTGAACCCGGCCTCAAGGAGGAGCGGTGCGGCCTGAATCCAGGTCTGCTCGCGTGCGTCGAGGCGGCGGAGTTCCTCTCTTGGACCGGCTGCGAGGAGTTCGACGGGGCTGCAGCCGGCCGAGCGAAGTTCGTCGTTCGTCGCGCCCAGAGCGGCCCCGATGTCTAGTCGGCTGGTGCCCCAGTCCCGATGAATCAGGCGGATGCCGTCCTGAGTTGGCAGCCCCAACGCCGGGATCACACCGAGAACCGTGGTCGCGTCGACGCCTTCGGCGTGTAGGACGCTGAGCATCGTCGGGGACGACAGGACTCCGACGTTGGCCATCTGTCGAACGAGTTCCTCGGTGGACTCCGTCGTCGCGAATAGTTCGCGGTCGGCGTCTGTCAGGCGGTGACCGACGATCGCGATCATCGTCTCGCGACTCCACGGCGCGTCGCCCGTCGCGAGGTCACGGACGAGCGCGTCGGCCCGGTCCGGTGCGAGCGTCGCGAGTTCCATCAGCGCACCACGCGCGAGTCCATCGGCGATGTCCTTCGCCGCGGTCGAGTCGCTCGCGAGTGGACCTTGACGGTTCGTTCCGTCGACGCACGTCCATGTCTGCCATCGTCCACCCGGCCCTGGAGTGACCATCGCTGCGACTCGCTCGTCGAAGGTGCGTTGCTCAGTGCGAGCGTCGCGACCATTCGGGAGCGGAACCCACCCATGAGCCGGTGACACGACGTGTGAACCGGCGCCCGTGTCGACGGACTCGGCGATTGCCGGGTATCGGTCGGCGAGTGCCTGCCGGGCACCGTCCTTCGCTTCCTGCAGGGAGTCCGAGGTGCCTTCGGCGACGAGGCCGTTGTGCGCGCCGCGGCCGGTTGTCTCCAGCCGCCACATCGCGCCGGCACGCGTTTCGTACGCGGCGAGGTACGACCGTTCGTTGACCCGCATGAACGCCCCACGACCCGAAGCCCCGCCGATCCCACGCGACAGCCACTCCCCCTTCGTGTAAGGCCCGGCCTCCACCCACACCCCGACCGGCAACTCCCGCACATCGGCCGGCGCCAGATAGTTCCGGCGCCCCGGCACCACCGTCCGATCGTCGACAGCTGTGTGGCGGGGCAGCATCGACGCGGTCAGATCCGTCTCCAACGCGAACGACACCGCCGACAAAACCTGACCCGCGGCATGACGCACATCGACCAGAGTCCGCCACCGCTCCCGCGACGACAACGAGACCGGATCGAACGCCGGCATCGGCCCCTGCGCACGACCCGCCCTCGAGGCCACCAGCCAGCCCGCCTGCGCGCGCAGCGTCTCATCCAGTCGGACCCGGCCCGATCCGTGCCACACCATCCCAGCGAGCGCTCCGAGTTGTGCGCCCGGGTCGTCGATCTTGCGGGGCGTTCGGCCGAGCATCCGCCCCGACGCCACCCTCACCACGTCGCCCCATTCACCGTTCGACAGCCGCGGGACATCTGGCGGGTCGAGCAGCCCGGACGCGGGCCGGCGCGCCAGCTGCTCGAGCGCGAACACTGGCTCCCACCGATGCGACCCAGCCACCGACAACGAGGCGGCGCCTGTCCTCGATCGCTCGCTCGCACCATCGGCGGCCTGCACAACCGGCACACGCACCAGCAGCCCCCGCTCACCAGCACGCACCGCACACCCCCGGCCCGGCTCCGTCGACGGCACCCGATCCCACGTTCCCGACCCGGCAACCGGGCCGATCACCCCGTATGAGGCGAGCAGCACCTGGTTCCGTGCCGAGTAGTCCACCCATTGATCGCAACACTCCAACATCGACCCCCAACCGGCCGGTGAGGTCAAAGACGTCCGCGACCACTGATCCAGATGGCGGAACATCGGACGAGGATCGTCCTCGTCGAACCGGAGCGCGTGAGAGACGACAACCATCGCTCAACCCTGCGAAATCGAACACACTCGACCACACACCCGACCACACACTCCGACGAGAAATCGCAGGTCAGGCGGCCAGATCCGGCGGGAACTGACGCCGCAGCTGACGGCGGACGTACTTCCACCGATCCCGCTCCGACGCCGTACGCGACGGCCGATCAGACAACACCACCGCAGAGTTCCACGCATCGATCACCGGGCGACGCTCCGACGCCGACCGAACCAGATCAGCCCGCACCGCCTCCAACACGACTCGGTTCACCGCGACCCGCGCCGGATCACCCCACGAGGTGTCGTCCGGGAACTGGACCTCCGCCGGGTCAACCGGGATCACCCGGCTACTCCTCCGGCCCCTCGACCGCACACGATCCCACGCCCGATCCACCAACAAGCTCGCCAACCGACGATCCGTCGCCGGCACACCACGCTCTCGGATCTCACCGATCACCAACGCCAACTCACCCACCAACTCATCGACCAAAGCACGACGCCCCCTGCAACGACAAATCGTCAACGGAATCAGCCCCACCGTCAGCACCGCCGACGCAACCGAATCGTCGCGACCCACCGAGAGCAGAGCGCGGACAACCGGATCCGAGTCGTCGTTCAAACGGCGCACCGCTGCAATCACGTCCTGCAGCGAGTCCAACCCCTCAATGGTCAGATCTGCGCGCCACGCCACAGGGATGGGTTGACGATGATGCAGCCGCAGCTGCGCTTCGAGGTTCGTGAAGATGTCCATGCCGAACACCGTGAAAAATGCGACACCCGCGACCACACCCTCGACCACACACTCGCCCACACACTCGACGAGAAAATCAGCTCACTCCACACCGCTAACCTGCGACAGTTCTGGGCGTGGGGGCTGACCTGCCCAGAACACCCGATCACATCCTCGGCCGGGCCCAACGGCCCCCGTGATTGCCAGGTTGCATTCAACCGAACGCGCGTTCGATAATATCCGATGTGCGAGCAATCGACAGGCGAGCCCATCAGATCATCGCCGACCACAAGCCGGGAGACGCCCTGACCGCGATCGAGGCTGCGGCAGTCATCGACGCATGGCGGCACACGCTCGCAGAACGCGACGTCCTTGTTGCAGCACTCGCTCGGGTGCGTCGCGGATGGTCTGACGTCCGAGGAGGCCTCGAGGACCTCGCCGCAATCCTTACACCGACCGACCGGAAATCCCGGAGATGAGAACAATCCGAGGGCCTGTCCGGCCCACCGACCGCGAGCTCGCCGAGATACGCGCTGACATCGTTCGCGCAGCAACCGGAATCAACGCCTCTATCCGCCGCCATCCCGCAATCGCGATCATCAACGAACTCATCGAACTCCGCGGACTAGCCGTCCGACTCGGCCACGGCCTTCGAACACTTGGAGCGATGGCCAGAGACGACGATGCTCGCCTCGGGCGACCTGACCACCGGAAGCCGTGATCGACCTCGTACTGCCGAAAGACGTGATCCGCACCGACGGGTCGATGCGCTTACACCCAACAGCGCCGAACGCCGGCTCGGCGCTCGTTCTCGACGGCGGTTGCGGGGTTCTGGTCGCTTGCGACTGAACGTTATGCGCTCCTCGACTACGGGCGGCGGCCGGCGCCGACTGCACTCTGCCGATTACCGAAATAATCGCGAACGATCACCGGAATATCCCCCAGGCCTCCCGGCGAGCCGCGACGTCGGCCGAAGGCGTCGCGGCTGTGATCTTGAGCGCGCGTTCTGATCGGTTCGCCTATTTCGTGGATGGCGCGGATCGGCAGTTCTGGCACGGTGCTCAGCGATTGACGTCGAAGCCGATCGCGACGGTCCACCCCTCGCCTGCGACCCGCTCGTCCGGAGTCTGGGTGAAGCTGACGTACGCGACCACGCCGTCGCTTCTCGTGCTAGTCCACTGCCGGTGATCGCCTTCCCACGTCGGCATCACGTCATGGTCAAACAGACGCCACACGTCAGGTGGCTGAGATTGCTCCGGCTCCTCAACCCACGCCATCGCCTCGCGATGACTGATCTCTTCAGCCGGGACGGCAGCAGAGCAGCCCGCCACGAACCTGACGGTCCAACGTCCCGGGCAACCAACCAGAAATTCGGCGACCTCCTCGATGACTGGCAACCATCCGACCGAACCCGGCACTGGAGGATCGGACATCAGACCGTCGAGATGTAAGTGATCGCCCGGCTGGAGAGCACCGAGTTCAGTCCAGCTGCCGATCACAGTGGGATCCTCCAAGGAGCGCATATTGCCCGGTCGTCGCTCTCGACGCAAGCGCGCCGGTCGATACAGAACGGCGGCTTACACGGGTGATCGCATCGAGTGCCCATCGGCAGCTCGGCGCTACGTCGGCTGGCGATGGCGATACTCGTGGTGTGGTCGGTGGCCGGGTGAGGGACACTGGCGAGCGTGAGTGACTCCTCGTTGGCGATCGGACGCAGAATCGTCGTCACCGGTCTGGCGGGGTCGGGCAAGAGCACGTTTGCCGTTGCGCTCGCGGGCAGGACGGGATTGCCGGTGATCCACCTCGACCTGGCGTTCTGGAAGCCTGGCTGG
>JAOBWQ010000564.1 GCA_025463425.1 Ilumatobacteraceae bacterium
CGACTCGCCCTACGAGGTGCCTCAGGACCCGCAGTTGAGGATCGATACGACCCGCACCTCGCCAGAGACCGCGTCGCAGGCGATCGTCGACCACTTGCGCACGATGGGCATCATCGCCGGCTGACGCCGGGGTTCGTGGCTCTCGTCTCCATCGCGGCGACGCTGTTCACACGGTCGGCGACGTCGGCGGCCGAGGCGTGCAGAGCCTCGATGAGCGTGCGGATCGACGACGACGATCGTCCGGTGGAGGCGCGCACCGACACGTACCGTCGCAACGGCACGGAGGTGGGCAGCACGTCGAGCCCGAAGCGTTCCTCGCCGTCCAAGGCGATCGCGGGGACGAGCGCAACGCCGAGTCCGGCACGGACGAGGGCGAGTGCGCCGTGGTACTCGGTGCATTGCGCGGCGATCTCAGGGACGAAGCCGGCAGCGCCACAGGCGCGCTGCACGTGCTCATGGCAGGTGGTGCCGAGCGGGGGGAGGATCCATCGCTCGGTGCGCATCGTGGCGATGTCGATCGGTCCGGCGCCGCCGACGACCGATGCGGCACGGACGAACAGCATCGGCTCGTCGTACAGCGTCGTCGTCTCGAACGCCGCGCTGACGGCGCGCGGAACGAGGTCGTAGTGATGCGAGATCGCGATGTCGACCTGCTCGTTGCGGACCAGCTCGTCGGCCACGTCCGGCTCGGCGTCGATCACCGTCGCGACGACCCCGGGGTGGCGCGCCGCCATCGTCTGCAGCGCAGGCGCCAACAGTCCGCTGATTGCAGTCGGGAAGGCCGCGATCCGCAAGGGACCCGCCGGTGCACGGTGTGCGGCGAGCGCGTTGGTGGCCGACTCGAGCTGGCTCAGGACCACGTCAGCGTGCGCCGCCAACAGCACGCCGTCCTCGGTCAGTCGAATCGAACGGGCAGTGCGGTGGAAGAGGGTTGCCTGCGTGTCGCGTTCGAGCGCAGCGAGCTGTTGAGAGATCGCAGGGGCGGTGAAGTGCAGCGAACGCGCCGCTGCGGCGATGCTGCCGTGGCGAGCAACGGCCTGGAGCGCTTGGAGTCGGCGGATGTCGAGCACAACAGCAGCTTATGCTCGATCTCCTCAAGCGTTGCGCCCGCTTTCTCTTGGATCGACCCACGATGAGGGTGTGCAACGCATCCCCGCTCCGCTCCTGGTCGTCGTCACCGTCGTGCTGTGGGCCGCTGCCTTCCCGGCGATCCGAGTCGGTCTGGAGACGATGTCACCGGTCGCGCTCTCGTTCTTCCGATTGGCGATGGCGAGCGCGGTCCTGTGCATCGCAGCTCGCATGGCGGGGGCGCACCTGCCACGTCGGGCCGATCTCGCCCAGATCGCGCTCTGCGGGGCGACGGGGATGGCCGCCTACCAACTGCTGCTCAACGTCGGAGAGCGGCAGGTGCAGGCGGGCACAGCGAGCGTCATCATCGCCACCGCGCCGGTCTACAGCTTGATCATCGCCAGCGTGCTGCTCGGTGAGCGCCTCCCACCGCGGCGCTGGTGGGGGCTCGCGATCGCGATGCTCGGCTCGTGTGCCGTCGCTGTCTCGGCCAACGGGCGGTTGTCGTTCCAGCCGGCAGCCATCGCCGTGCTGCTCGCCGCGCTCGTGCAGGGCATGTACCACGCCGCCCAGAGGCCATTGCTGAGCCGGTACACCCCGCTGGAGACCGCGACCTACGCGATGGTGGCCGGTGCGCTGATGCTGGTACCGACGCTGCCGTGGTCGTTGCATTCGGCAGCATCGGCGAGTGCACGGTCGTGGATCGCCGTCGTTGCTCTGGCCATCGGGCCGTCTGCACTCGGCTTCGTGGCGTGGGCCGGAGCCGTCGCGCGGATGGAGGTCAGCCGCCCGGCGCTCGCGCTGTACGCAGTTCCCGTCGTCGCGATCGGCGTCTCCTGGGCGTGGCTCGGCGAGCACCCCAAGCCCGTCACGATCCTGGCCGGCGGCGTCGCGCTGATCGGCGTCGCGGTCGGCACGCTGAAACGGCCGACTGCGGCGGGCTCAGCCGTTGTGCTCGACGAGGCGCTCGATGTTGGACTGGTTCTCGTAGCTCTGTCGGAGCAGCCAGATCCGCAGGAACTTCGCCAGTGAGTAGCGGATGAACATGCCCGTGCCGGCGATCGTGACGGCGACGCCGATCACTGCCAGCGTGAGGTACGAGCTCGCGTCGAGCTGACCTTTCACGCTGATGTCGGTGTCCAACGACGAGCTGTAGCCGACCACGCCCATGACGATGCCGGCGACCATCAGCAGCGCGCCGACGATCTGCAGTGGTCCTTCGCGCGAGGCACCGCCGGTCTTCAGCTTCATCTTCTCGATGTCGGTCTTGAACTGCTCCACGCGGTCAGCTTCCATGGTGTGTCTTTCCCCCTAAGGCGTTGTCCAGCATGAGCACATCAGCCGGGCTGAACGGACGATCGATGCCGAGCAGTTCGAGCGGAGTCTCGCGCTCCCCCCGCGGCTGCCTGGCACGCACGACCGGGTTGCCGGCGAACGCTGCCGGGTTGACGAGCGCAGCGATGCGCGGCAGGAGCACGATCACTGCGATCGTCAGCAGCGCGAACGTCCAGTTGCCGATCGAGTGGCGCAGCGCGAGCACCCAGAGCCCGACCTCCACCGCACAGCCGGCGGCCAACATCGCGCGCATCTTGTCGAGCATCGGCCGGTAGCCGACGAAGATGTCGTTGACGAACCCGGTGGGGTTCCGTCCGAGGCCGACACCGACCAGCGCCGGGCCGATCCTGACGATCGCGTCGCCGAGCCAGTGGAACTCGCCGTGGAGCGAGGGCACGTCGTGCTGGAGCTTGTCGAAGATGTTCTGGCCGACGAAGAACACGGCGCCGTAGAGGAGGCCACCCATGAAGCCACCGCTCACGTAGCCGACACCGGCCACGACGACGAGCATGAACACGGCCAACGACTCGAACAGGCTGAACCGGTCCGCCGTCACGGCGCCCGATTGCTGCGCGAGCAGGCACCCACCGAGGCCGGCGATGCCCGCCGAGATCATGAACACCGAGAGCTTCAGCAGCGTGATGTTCATGCCGAGGGTCGCGCATGCGGCGGGGCTGTCCTTCATCGCCGTCAGACGGCGCCCGTAGGAACTGCGCCGCAGGGCGACCAGGCCGACGCCGAGGACCGAGAACACGACGGTCAGCAGGATCATGTAGTTGGTCTGCGGGCTGAAGTCGATGCCGAACAGCCGGGGCCGGGGCACCTGCAGGTTGGCGTTCGGGAAGATCGCCGACCAACGCTGGCGGGCCAGCCATCCGCTCGTCGCCGCGAGAACGACCGCGAGCCCACTGCCGCCGAACGCGGTGCCGGCGCCCCGCACGCCACGCGATCGGAAGGCGACATACGTGACCCCGAGGCCGATCACGACGAGCAGGGTGATCACGATCGGGTAGATTCGGCGTTGTGCGGTGAGCTCCTTGAACACGATCTGCTCGACGCCGACGGAGAACGCAGCGGTCGCCAGACCGAGGTACAGGCCGCGCAGTCGCAGCGCCGGAAGGGCGACCACCGCGCCGACGACGGCGGTCGCGACGATCGCGATCAGGTACGGCAACCAACCTGCTCGGGCGCCGACCGCGTGGCTGACGTGATGGTAGAAGACCGTGCCACCGATCGCCCCGAAGGCCATCGTCGCCAGGCTGATCTCGCCTGCGTAGCCGGCGAGGAGCACCAGCGACAGCATGATGACGGACGCCGCGATCCCTTCGGAGAGCGTGAGCAGGTCGCGCGGCTGCATGATCCGCGACAGCCCGACCACCGCGACGATCAGCAGCGCGGCACTGACCAGCGACTGCGGCATCGTCGGCATCGTGAAGCGCTCACGCGTGCGCGTCACCGACACGCCGCGCAGCCGATCCTGGGGCAGCACCAGGAGCACCACGAAGAGCAGGATCATCGGCGCCGCGCTGCGGACGTTGCTGGCCCAGTCGAAGCGCTTCGGGAAGATCCCGACCGGTGGACTGAACGTGAGCCGGGTGACGAGGCCGAGCAGGATCGCGCCCGCGTACGTCCACGGAACACTGCGCAAGCGGCCGACCATCGCCGCCGCGAACGCATTGATCACGAGCAGAGTGAGCAACGTCGTGCTCAGCGAACCGCCATTGAACGGGGTGATCAAGATGCCGGCGAGGGCCGACAGCGAGACGCCGAGCATCCAGGAGAACATCGGGGCGACCTCGGGTCGGCCGCCGTTGAGTTGGAACAGGGCGCGATCGTCGACCACGGCGCGCATCGAGATGCCCAGGCGGGTCTTGAACAACAAGAGTCGCAGCAGGACGGCGAGCAGGATCGAGACCACGATGATCGTGACGTTGTGATACGTGACGACGACGTGGAAGACGGTGAACTTGCGCAGCCCGAAGAACGGCTGGAGCGAGTGCGGTTTGCTCTGATCCCAGATCCATCCGGCGAACCCGATGAAGGCGAGCATCAACGAGATCGGGATGACGAGCTTGACGATCTCCGACGTGCCCTGGAGGCCGCGGATCACCACTCGGTAGAGCACCAGACCCAGCAGTGGCGCGACGATCAGCAGCACGAAGGCGAGGGCGAGAGGTGCGGGCCAACCTTGGTCGACCCGCACCTCCCAGTACATGAAGGCGCAGAACATCCCGAGCGCACCGTGGGCGAAGTTGAAGATGCCCGAGGTGGAGTACGTCACCACGAGACCGCTGGCGGCGATCGCGTACACGGCGCCGATGACGAGGCCGTTGATGAGGATGCTCAGGAACGTCTGCATGTGTGCTGACGACTACGGGGTGAAGGTGCCGTTGAGCGTCGAGACCCGGTCCGCCCCGAGCATCGCCGCGGCGACGGCGGGAGTGTTCACCGGCACCACGTACTTGTCCTGGCAATCGAAGCCACTGGTCGGCGACACCCGTGTGAAGCTGGCACCGTCGAGCTTGAGCAGGATGCCGCACGAGCTGGTCTGGTTGGCGCCAGGATCACCAGGCGAGTGGAGACTGCCCGCGCTCCAGTCGTGGATCGCATCGACCTTCTCGAACACGCACTTGGCCGTCACGTCCGATCCGCACTGCTGGACGGCCGTCGCCCAGAGGAGGAACGACGACGTCGCGGCCTCACCGAGGATCGCCGGCTTGCCGCCGGCGGCGTTGATCAGGTCGAGGTACTTCTGCACGGCGCTTCCGGGCGTGGCCTCCTCGAACGGCACGTAGCCGGTGCGGACGTAGACGTTGTTGCCGGCGCCGCCGTTGTCACCGTTCCACTTGGCGAAGTCGGAGTCGTACTCGTTGTTCTCCGTGTACCACATGGTCGGGTTGAAGCCGACCTGCTTCGCAGCAGCGAGCAGGTTCTGGAAGTTCGGGTTCGGTGAGCCGACGAACACGACAGCGTCGACGCCGCAGGCCTGCAGGGCCGTGGCGAACGGTGTCCAGTCGGCCTCACCGCCGATGCCGTAGTACTGGTCGCAGTCGAGGAAGTTCCATCCCGCGGCAGGGAAGCCGGCGGCGTACTTGTCCCGCGGCTCCTGGGTCGCCGGGTACTTGGCGTAGACGAACGCTGCCTTCTTGACGGCGTCCGGGAACAGCGCAGCAGCTTGGTACGCGCCGGACAGCACGACCTGGTCGCCGGGCGCCGGCACGGACACGCGCACACCCGGGCCCTGGTTGAAGGCGCCCGACACGGCGAACCCCGGCATCGCCGCGAGCTGGCAGCCGATGCGGATCTGCTCCTGGCCGGAGTCGAAGACGTAGCCCTCGCCCACCATCATGAACACCTTGTCGGCGCACGCCTGTGTCATGGCCTTGTCGACCTCGGTCACGCTGGCGTCATAGAAGTTGCCGACGACCTGGCGACCGTTGATGCCGCCCTGCTGGTTGCACCAGGCGATCATCGCCTTCATCGCGTCGGACATCTCCTTGTCGAGGCCCGGTGCGGCGGCGTAGCCCTCGTCATCGCCGTAGCCGATGGTGATGTTGGTGTCGGTGACGCCCTTGTCCGTGGCGCCGTTGGCGGTGCCGGCGCCGCACGGCGACGGCAGATCGCCGAACGTCTCGCCGGCCGGTGCCGTGGTGGTGGTCGCGGCCTCGGTGGTCGGCGTCGTGTCGACGGCCGCGCTGGACTCGGTCGTGGCCTCCGATGCCGGCGTGGTCGCCTCGCTGGCCGCCGTCGTGTCGGCGACGGTGGTGGCGGGCGCGGCCGTGGTGGTCGGCGCCGCGGTGGCTGCCGTGGTCGACGCCGCAGTGTCCTTGTGGCCACTGCCGCACGCCGCGGCGGTCAAGCCGACCGCGACGAGGACAGGTATCAAACGCGAACGAGCTCGGCTCATGTGATCCCCCCGGAACATCGGCCCAGCCGCCGATCTGACGACTGGGCGTATTTGCTTGTTAACATACAGTAGCTACATACGGTATGTCATTCGTAGTTGGACTACGTTGCCACGCCAACAGCACGCAAGGCGGTCCGGGCACTCGTCCGGGCCGAGGGAGATCACACACCGGGGGGTGGCCGTTGAAAGCGGTTCAGGTTGTTCAGCTCGGGCGTCCGACAGAAGTCATCGAGGTCCGCGACATCGACGTGCCCGATGTCGGGCCGGGCGAGGTCCGCGTGGCCGTCGGCGCAGCGTCGATCAACTTCGGCGACACGGCACGCACCCGTGGTGGCGTCGCCACGGTGCAGATCCCACCGCCGTTCACCCTCGGCATGGACGTGTGCGGCGTGGTCGAAGCGGCCGGCGACGGTGCTGAGCACTGGGTCGGCAAGCGCGTCGTGGCGATGACCAAGATGTCGTTCGGCGGCATGGCCGAGCACGCGATCTGCGTCGGGACCGGTGTGTTCGATGCGCCGGCCGAGCTCGACGATGCGGAGGCCACGGCCTTCCTGCTGCCGTTCCACACCAGCTACATGGGCCTGCACAAGCGGGCCAAGCTGCAGTCCGGTGAGACGGTCCTCGTGATCGGGGCCGCCAGCGGCGTCGGCACCGCCGCGGTGCAACTCGCCGCTGCGTCCGGCGCGAACGTGATCGCCGTTGCCGGCGGCGCCGAGAAGGGCGCCTACTGCCGGGGTCTCGGAGCGTCGGCCTCGATCGACTACACGTCCGAAGACCTGTTCGACCGGGTGATGGAGCTCACCGACGGGCGCGGTGCCGAGGTCGTGTTCGACCTCGTCGGCGGCCCACAGACGGAGACGACGTGGACCTGCGTCGCCCGCGAGGGTCGCTACCTGCCCGTCGGCTTCAACGGTGAGGCGGAAGGCGGGCTCTCCGGCAAGCCGTTGCGCAAGGTGTCGCTCGGCAACTTCGCCGTGCTCGGCGTGCTGCTGGCCTATTCGCCGGGCATGCCCGCGATGCGCAAGTTCGGGATGAACCCGTTCCCGCCGGAGACCGGCACCGAGG
>JAOBWQ010000567.1 GCA_025463425.1 Ilumatobacteraceae bacterium
CCCCACGCCTCCACGGTCGATGCCACCGACGCGCTGGAGGCGCAGATCGAACGGTTCGCGCCGGGCTTCCGCGACCTGATCCTGGCCAAGCACGTGATGGCCCCGATGGCGCTCGAGGAGTACAACCCGAACTACGTCGGCGGCGACATCGGCGGCGGCGCGCACAGCGGCACCCAGCTCGTCTTCCGGCCGACGTTCGGGCTGCGTTCGTACGTCACGCCGAACCCGCGCATCCTCCTCTGCTCCGCGTCCACCCCACCCGGGGGCGGCGTGCACGGCATGGCCGGCCGGCGCGCAGCGCAGACGGCGCTCGCAGGGGTGTTGAGCTAGACCGAACCGGCGAGCTCGATCCCCGTCGTCTCGATCGACGAGTACGGCAGATGGGCGAAGAACGAGTCGGCCTGCTTGACCAGCTTGCGGATCGCGATGTAGTTCGATCCACCGCCGACCAACGCTCCGACGCCGAGCGGCAGCGCGGTCCCCAGAGCGATCGCGCCGCGGCGGGTGCCGTAGCGCTTGACGAGCATCCGGCTCAGCGCGCCGTTGACGGCGCGCAACGTCGCGAGGGAGAGCCCGGCCTTCGAGTTCTCCTCGATGTTCGCGCCCATCTGGTTGGCGATCTTGGAGAAGCCCTGGCGTGCGGTGCTGCCGAAGATCAGCACCGCGAGCACCCACGCCCGGCGCTCGTCGACCGACGGCGTCGGCCGACCGTGCAGCGCCGCGATCGTCAGGATCAGGTCGCCCGATCGTGCGGTGAACCACGCCAGCTCGGCGGTTGCCGCCATCAACGTCGCGCCGGTTCCGACCAGCGGCGTCGCGGCGGCCATCCCTGCGGCAGCCCCGACCGCGCCGAGCTCACGCGCAAACGAGTCCGACAGAGATTTGATCTTCTCCGGTCGCACATCACCTGGCAGCGCCTCCGCACGGGCGACGGCAGCCTCCCAACGTGCCGTCGTCGTCTTCTCGACACCGGCGAGGAGCGCCTTGGCGACGACCTCGACGTCCACCGTGGCGAGCCGTTGCTTCACGTAGTCACGTGCCGCTGCGGGACGTCGGTTGGCCATCACCCATGTGTAGCACCGGGGGACCGCGGGACAGGCCGCGCGACCCGGTGGCTAGATTGGCGCGGTGACCCAGACCGAGCTGCCCATCTCTGCCTTCGGGATCCAGCCGGAGGACCTCGAACGTCACCGCCGCGAGCTGACCGGCTACTGCTACCGGATGCTCGGGTCCGTGTTCGAGGCCGACGACGCGGTGCAGGACACCATGGTGCGCGCCTGGCGTGCGGCCGATCGCTTCGAGGGGCGCTCGTCCTTGCGCTCCTGGCTGTACCGGATCGCCACCAACGCGTGCCTCGACATGCTGCGCGCACGCGGACGCCGCGCCCGGCCGATGGACATGGGCCCGTCGATCAGAGCGGACAGCGCCCTGCCGGAGATGCTGCCCGAGAACGCCTGGGTCGAGCCGTTCCCGGACCACCGCCTGTTCGACGACACGGGGGATCCCGCCGAGCTCGCAGTTCGACGGGCGACGATTCGGTTCGCGTTCGTCGCCGCGCTGCAGTACCTTCCGCCGCGCCAGCGCGCCGTGCTGATCCTGTGTGAGGTGCTGCGCTGGGAGGCAACCGAGGTCGCTGCGCTCCTCGACAGCACCGTCGCCTCGGTGAACAGTGCGCTCCAACGAGCCCGCGCGACGTTGTCGGCGCGGCACATCGACGATCTCGACTTCGCCGAGCCCACGTCGACCAGCCCCCAGGAAGCGAAGCTGCTGGCGGAGTACGTCGACGCGTTCGAGCACTACGACATCCCCCGCCTGGTCACGCTGCTGCGCGATGACGCGATCATGTCGATGCCGCCGTACCCGATGTGGCTCCGAGGACCGCTCGACATCGGTGCCTGGTTCCTCGGCACGGGGTCAGAGTGCAAGGGCTCGCGCCTCGTCGCCACGCGTGCCAACGGCGTCACTGCCTTCGGTTCGTACCGGGTCGATCCAGCAGGCGGGTACAGCCCATGGTGCATCCAGCTGATCGACATCGAGGGCGACCGCATCGTCGGCCACCACAACTTCCTCGACACCAAGCTGTTCGAGGTCTTCGGGCTGCCCGCCCACCTGGATCCGGTCGCCGTCTCCTAGCCGAGGGCCAGCTTGGCCATCGGGAGCGAGAGCACGAATGCGACGTCGTCGCCCACTGCTGCACACACGAGGTCGCCGCCGTGGCTGCGAGCGATGCGGCGCGAGATCGCCAGGCCGAGGCCTGCACCCCCGGCGTCGCTGGCCCGTGCAGCATCGAGCCGCGTGAACGGCTCGAAGATCCGCTCCCTGTCCTCGGCGTCGATCGGAATGCCGTCGTTGGCGAAGGTCAGCCGGTAGCCGATCCGGTCCGTGGCGTTGGTGACCGTGATCCGGGTGCGGGCGTGTCGTTGGGCGTTGCTGAGCAGGTTGCGCAGCACCCGGGTGAGGAGGTCATCGTCACCGAGCACTGGCATCGGGCGGCTCGGCATCGTCCACGTGATCGGCACATCGCCGGGCGGAGTCGAGGTCACGGCCCGGTCGATCAGCTCGGCGAGGTCGAGCGCGTGCAGGGTCGGGAGCCTGCCACGGGCGTCGGTGCGGGCGAAGTCCAGCAGCTCGCCGGAGAGCCGTTCGAGCCGGTCGATCTCGAGCAGGACATCGGTTGCCGTCGTCGTCCAGTCAGCCCGATCGGGATATGCGAGCCCGACCTCCAGTTGCGTGCGAGCCGATGCCAACGGACTGCGCAGCTCGTGCGAGGCATCGGCCGCGAACTGACGCTGGCGTTGCGCGTCGGCATCGAGCCGGTCGAGGAGGTGGTTCAGAGTCCTGCCCAGTCGGCCGAGCTCGTCGTCGGTGTCCGGAGCCGTGACCCGGCGCTCCATCGACGACGCCTCGATGTCGTCGACCTCGGCTCGCATCGCGTCCACCGGGCCGAGGGCGCGCCCGACGCTGCGCCACAACACCCACGTGGCCACGCCGACGAACAGGGGCACACCTGCCAGCAGTGCCAACGCCAGCGTGCGCACGGCGTTGTCGGCCGCCTTCAACGACGACACCCCGTAGATCACGTAGCGCCCCTTCGGAGTCTCGATCGAGCGAGCCTCGATCCGGTAGCGCTCGTCAGGATCACTGTCGATCCGGCCGCCCGACACCGTCGAGAGACGGCTTCCGACGCCCGTCGGTTCAGCGATGATGTCGAGGCGGGACGTCTCTGCGAAGCCGGTCGTCGCAGCGACGAGGTGGTGGCTCGCGTCGTACACCTGGATCTGGCCGATCTCGCGACCTTTGGCCTGGAGATCCTCAGGGAGCTCACCCGACTGAGCGAGTGCGGCGACCTCGTCGATCTGCTGGTTGAGCAACGCCTGGGTGTCCTCCTCGAGGGCTCGACGCAACAGCCCTGCCACTGCGATGGCGCCGACCACCAACACGACGGCGATCAGCCCACCTGCAGCGGCCGTCACTCGGAGCCGCAGCGAGCGACGACGGCGTGCCATCTCAGCTCCTCGCCGTCGACATGCGATAGCCGCCGCCGCGGATCGTCTCGATCGCTGCCGGCTCGAGCTTGCGGCGCAGCGCTGACACATGCACCTCGACGACGTTGTCGCCACCGTCGTAGGCGAAGTCCCACACGTTCGTGAGGATGTCGCCTTTCGGCACGACCTCGTCGGCGCGCCGCATCAGATACTCCAAGACCGCGAACTCCCGCGGGGTCAACTCCACCGGGATGCCACTCGACGTGCAGACACGACGCACCGGATCGAGGGTGATCGCACCGACCGACAGCGCCACGGGCCGAGGTCCGGCACCACGACGGACCAACGCACGCAGTCGCGCCACGAGCACCAGGTACGAGAACGGCTTCGACAAGAAGTCGTCGGCGCCGATCTCCAAGGCCTCGGTCTCGTCGAGCTCGCCGTCCTTGGCGGTCAGCATCAGCACCGGTGTCCAGATCTGCTTGGCGCGCATCGTCTCGCACACCTTCAGCCCGTTGATGCCAGGCAGCATGATGTCGAGCACGACCACGTCGTAGGGCTGTTCCGTTGCCATCCACAGACCGTCGCTGCCGTTCGACGCGACATCGACGGAGAAGCCCTCGGCCTCCAACCCTCGTTTGAGCGCTGCGGACAGGCGCACCTCATCTTCGACCACGAGCACTCTCACAGCGGGAGTCTCGCAGGAGTCCACATCCGCTCCGACGAACCTGAAGCAATCTTCAGCCACCTTCAGGGAGCCCTCAGCCGGATCGGCGCACGCTCTGTCCACAACGGACGTACGGCGTCCCTCCACCCCCGGGAGACACCCATGCAATCCACCCTCACCCCGAACGCAACGAGTCCCGAGCCGCGCATCGAGGAGGCATCGCGCATCACACCGCTGCCCGCGCTCGATCTCCTCGGCATCGCCGGTCTCGGCGCCGTCATCGCGATCCACACGTCCGAGCTGTCCGGCAAGGTCGACGAGGTCGCCTACCTCGGCTTCGGGTACGTGCTGCTGATCGCAGCGTCGCTGGTGTCGATCGTGATGCTGTCCCACCGCGACGTGCGCGGCTGGTACCTCGGCGGGCTGACGTGCCTGGCGACCCTCACCGGCTTCATCCTCACCCGCACCACGGGTCTGCCGGGCTCGAAGGACGACATCGGCAACTGGGGCGAGACGATCGCGATCTGGTCGCTGATCGCCGAGGGCTTGGTCGTCCTGCTCACGGGTTACGCGCTGGCCAACCGCCGCAAGATCTGATTCGCTGAACGACCTACCAAGACCTTCCAAACCGGACATACCCTGTCCGGTTTGGGATGGTCCCATGGGTCCATGAGACCCACACGGAACACCCACCAGCCATCCTCCGGGGCGCCTGCCATCGAGGCCATCGGACTGACCAAGCGCTACGGCGACACCCACGCCTTGGCGGGGCTCGACCTGATCGCCCCCTCCGGCAAGGTGACCGCCGTGCTCGGACCGAACGGCGCCGGCAAGACCACGTTCGTGAAGGCCGTCGCGACCCTGCTCGAGCCGGACTCGGGCCAGCTTCGCGTCGCGGGGATCGATGCCCTCGCCGACCCCGGCCGGGTGCGCCGCTCGATCGGCCTCGCCGGCCAGAACGCCGCCGTGGAGCCGGCGCTGACCGGCCGTGAGAACCTGGTCATGGTCGCCCGCTTCTTCGGCCACGACCGAAACGCTGCGCAGGAAGCTGCGGCCAGCGTGCTCGACGAGATCGATCTGACCGCGGACGGCGACCGACCGGTGAAGGGCTACTCCGGCGGTATGCGTCGCCGGCTGGACCTCGGCGCGAGCCTCGTCGGCGCTCCCAAGATCCTCCTGCTCGACGAGCCGACGACCGGTCTCGACCCACGGACCCGGATGGAGCTGTGGGACTCGATCCGTGCGCTCGTCAGCCGCGGCACCGACGTTCTGCTGACCACGCAGTACCTCGAAGAGGCCGATCAGCTGGCCGACCACGTCGTGATCATCGACCACGGTCGCACCATCGCGAACGGCACGCCGACCGAGCTCAAGGCCCGCGCCGGGCGCGACATGGTCGAGGTGCGAGTGGCCAACGGCGCCGACCTCGCGACGGTCACTGCGATCCTCGCCCCACTCGGCTCTGAAGAGCCACGCATCGACGAACCGGGCCGGCGCGTCGCCGTGCCCGTCATCGACGGCACCGGCCGCCTGGCCGACGCCGTGCGCAGCATCAGCGACCGTGGCATCGAGCTCGATGACATCGGCCTGCGCCGTCCCACCCTCGACGAAGTCTTCCTCACCCTCACTGGAGCAGCAGCATGAACACGATCATCGACCACCCAACCGCCGTTGCCTCGACCGCTGTCGAGTCGGCGCCGATCACAGCGCCTCGGCGCACGATCATCACGGCCCCCGTCGACCCGCCGACCGTGTTCGCGACGGCCACGACCTACGCCGCGCGCACGGTGCGCAAGTTCATGCGCACCCCGCAGTTGCTGGTGGTCAGCTCGTTGACCTCGATCATGTTCCTGCTCATCTTCCGCTACGTGTTCGGCGGTGCGATCCAGACCGGCGGAATCGCGTACGTCGACTTCCTGATCCCCGCGTTGGCGGCCGTCAGCGGCCTGTTCGCCGGCGGCGCGGTCGGTGTGGCCGAAGACGCCGACAGCGGGATGTTCGACAGGTTGCGTTCACTGCCGATCCCGAGATCGGCCGTGCTGCTCGGGCGGTCGATGGCCGACACCGCGCTGATCATGTGGGGCACCTTCGTCAGCATCGCGGTCGGCTTCATCGTCGGCTTCCGGGTCCACACCGGCATCGGCAGCGTGCTCGCTGCGTTGGCCCTGTGCGTGCTGTTCGCTGCGGCGTTCAGCTGGTTGATGATCTTCCTCGGCCTCGTCAGCGGCACCGCCCAGGCGGCGCAAGGAATCTCGTTCGCCGTGTTCCCGCTGATCTTCGTGTCCAGCGCATACGTGCCGGTCAGGTCGATGCCGGGCTGGATGCAGCCGATCGCCGACAACCAGCCGGTCACGGCGATGGTCGGAGCCGTGCGTGCGCTGGTGCTGGGTGGTGACACGCAGGCGCTCCTGGGTCACAGCACGACCTGGCTGGTGAGCCACTCCATCGTCTGGTCCCTGATCATCGGTGGGTCGTTCGCAACCCTCGCCTCACGCCGGTTCTCCAAGCTGTAGGACGACCTTTCTTCGGCTAGCGGGCCGTCGTCGACCAGGTCCGATCGGGCCGCGGGTCGGTGACGGCCCGCACAGTCGCGCCCGTGACGAAGCTGTGCTACGCGGTCGACGAGGATCGCCTGGGCGCCCTGCTCGCCCCGTTGTTCGTGACGCTCGATGCCGATGAGGACACGATGGCCTTCGTCGCCGACGAACGGGTCCGTCGCCACGGCCGGATCCGCTGGGCAGTCCGGGCCCTGGTCCGTCCGGTCCTCGGTGCGTTCTCCGCCAACGCGCTGCTCGACATCTATCCGCTGTTCATGCTCAGCCAGGCCCAGTGGGCCACGTTGCTCGCGCCGTATGCCGGCGGCCGCTTGCTCGATGTCGGCGCGGCGGCCGGCCATGTCACGTCGCGCCTCGCGCCGCTGTATGACGACGTCACCGCCACCGACGTGTCCCGCCCGATGGTCCGTCGGCTGCGCGCCCGAGGCATGCGCGCAGCGGTGCTCGACCTCTCCACGCACGCTGCGCCCGAAGGGCCCTACGACACCGTCGCGTTGCTGAACGTGCTCGACCGGTGCGCCCGGCCGCAGACGATGCTGCGCGCCGCCATCGACGCACTCGCCTCCTCCGGCACGCTCGTCGTTTCGATGCCTCTCCCGTACGATCCGTGCTGGTACGACGGCCCCGTCTCACGCGACCCTGTCGAGCGCCTCGGTCTCCGCGCCACCGACTGGGAGCACAGCGCCGCCGAGCTGGCCGACACCCTCGAACACCACGGCCTCCACATCGAAGCGATCACCCGCGCCCCGTACCTCTCCGGCGGGGACCGCCATCACCCGTTGTACGTCCTCGACGCCGTCATCATCGTCGCGACCCGCACGTAGCCCACTCCGGCGG
>JAOBWQ010000584.1 GCA_025463425.1 Ilumatobacteraceae bacterium
TCGGCGCGCGGGTGATGGTCGATCCGGTCAGCACCTGCGGGATCTGCGCGCGCTGCACGACGGGCAACGCGCCGTACTGCGAGAACCTGCGCACGGTCGGCTCGACCCGGCCGGGCGGTTTCGCCGAGCTCGTCGCCGCACCAGCTGACCGCACCTACGAGCTGCCGAGCTCGATGTCGTTCGTCGATGCCGCGACGATGCCTGTGGCCGCGATGACCGCCTATCACGCACTCGAAGCGGGCGGTCACGTTCCCGGTGAGGTGGTGCTCGTCAACGGCGCCGCGTCCGGTGTGTCCTGCGCGTTGCTGACCCTGCTCCTCGCCGACGGTTCGACGGTGATCACCACGACCGGCGGCGCGGACAAGGTCGCCCGCGCCTTGGCCGCCGGCTACCACCACGCGATCGACCGCAACGCCGACGTCATCCCGGCCGCCGTCGCGAAGATCACCGGTGGACGTGGCGTCGACCTCGTCGTCGATCACGTCGGACCGGCGCTGTTCCGCGAGTCGATCGCGTCGCTCTCGATCGGTGGGCGGATGGTCTTCTGCGGCACCACCACCGGCACAGAGGCCACCCTGTCGCTGACCGACGTCTACCACTGGGGCCGCTCGCTGATCGGCGCCGGTGGCTACCTCGCCGAGGACTTCCCGAAGATGCTCGCCGCGATGGCTGCCACCGGTCGAGCGCCCGTGATCGACCGGGTCTGGCCGTTCGACCGGCTGCTCGACGCCCAGCAATCCATGCGCGACGGAGCGTTCTTCGGCAAGATCGTCGTCGAGCTCTGACCCCGCCCTCCAAGACGTTGGTCAGACGGTCAGACCACGACGTTCAAGGGGCCGAAACACGCCGTTCATCTGCTGCTCTTACCTTGACGGCATGGCCCTGGACATCACTGCATCGCTGCCGCGCGCCACCGGAGCATCACACCGCCTGGCGGCGACGCCGGAGACCGTCTACTGGGGCTACATCGACCGCGACCAGCCGCCGTGCCTGACGGTGCGCAGCGGCGACACGATCGAGGTCGACGCGATCACCCACCATGCCGGCGACGCGCCCGATCTGCTGATGGACGACGGCATCCGGGCCATCTGGGCGGGCATCGCCGAGGGCGAACGCGGACCCGGCGTCCACATCCTCACCGGACCGATCGCGGTCGAGGGTGCCGAGGTCGGCGACACGCTCGTCGTGCGGATCCTCGACATGAAGCCACGGCTCGCGCACGGCTCGAACTGTGCGGCCAACTGGGGCTTGCTCTACAAGACGTTCGCGAAGGAGCGGATCACCATCTACGGGCTCGACGAGATCGGACCCGACTTCTGCACGCACGCCCATCCCGAGTTCGCGTTCGACTTCACGGCCCGCGAGCTGTACGACCTGCCGGGCGTGATCAGCGAGCCGAACCTCGCCGCGCGTCAGCCGTTCAGCCGCGCCGTCAGCGTGCCCGTGCGCCCACACTTCGGCGTGATGGGAGTTGCCCCGGCACACGGCGGTCGACTGTCGTCGATCCCGCCGAGCGTCTACGGCGGCAACGTCGACAACTGGCGGGTCGGCCCCGGCGCGACGATGTGCTACCCGGTCTTCGCGCCCGGTGCGAACCTGTACGTCGGTGATCCGCACTTCGCCCAGGGCGACGGCGAGATCTGTGGCACCGCGATCGAGGCGTCGCTCACGGCGACGATCCAGGTCTTCGTGCTGAAGGGCCTCGGCAACACCGCGCCGCTGCTGGAGACCGACACCCATTGGTACACCCACGGGTTCGGCGCCGACCTCGACGAGGCGATGACCATGGCCGCCGAGCAGATGCTCTGGTTGATGCAGACCCATCTCGGGCTGACCGCAGATGACGCCTACTCGTTGTCGTCGGTGGCGATGGACCTCGGGGTCACCCAGGTCGTCGACGCGACCCTCGGATGCCACGCCGGCATCGCCCGAAACGTCTTCGTGTGAACATCCCGATCTGGTCCGACGATCCCTTGCCATGCGCCCGACACCTGACTATGGTCTGACCATCAGTCCAAATCTCGAAATGCCCAACACATCGTTCGATCCGGTGACGCGCACCACCGTCTCCGCGGAGATCCGCCAACGGCTCGCCGATGCCATCCACACCGGTGTCCTCGCACCGGGCACGCCCCTTCCCGCCGAGCGCGTGCTGTGCCAGGAGTTCGGGGTCGCGCGCACCTCCGTGCGCGAGGCCATCCAGGGCCTCGTGATCGCCGGCTTCATCGAGCGCCGCGGCAACCGCTCCGTCGTCGCCGAGAAGCTGCCCGACGTCAACTTCACGGGCGACGACCGCAAGACGCTCGTGACCCAGCTGTTCGAGGTGCGTCAGGTGATCGAGCCGGCGATCGCCGAGCTGGCCGCCCGTCGTGCCACCGACGAGCAACGCGACCAGATCGCCGGGATCGCCGAGAAGACCACGACCGATCTCGAGATCTTCCGCGACCTCGATCACCAGTTCCACAGCGCGCTCGCCCGCGCCTGCGGCAACCCGCTGTTGAACGAGGTCCACTCCAAGGCCCTCGTCGCGCTGTTCCGCTCCGGCGATCTCGCATCACTGCTGTACGCCGAGGTCAATCGCAGCGAGGTCGACGAGATCATCACATCGTCGCTCACCGCGCACCGCACGATCGCCGAGGCCGTCGTCAAGGGCCACACCCGCAAGGCCGTCGCCGCCGTCGTGGCTCACCTCGACGACGTCGAACGGCGGATGGTGGAGCGCCTCCTGTGAGCACCGACGTCAACAACGATCGCGGCACCCAGCCCGGGGCCGAGCACTACTGCCACTTCTTCGACGATGACGCCTTCGCCGAGACGGACCGCGCTGGGTTCCGGCGTCGGATCATCACGGGCGAGCAGCTCGAGCTGTGGTTCTGGCGGATCAACGGCGGTACGGGTGGCTCGATCCTGCACAACCACGCCGCCAACGAGCAGCTCGGCATCATCATGCGCGGTGCACTCGACTTCCGCATCGGTGACCCCGACGATCCACGTCGGGTCACCCTGCACAAGGGCGACGTCTACCTCGCCGGGTTCAACATCTGGCACGGCGACAGCAACTTCATCGGTGACGACGAACTGAACGAGGTCTGGATCCTCGACGTCTTCGCGCCGCCGCGATCGGTGACCGGATCATGAGCACCAACACCTCCGAGGCGAGTGGCCACGACTGGCGACTCGCCGTCGACATCGGCGGCACCTTCACGGATCTCGTCCTGCTCGACGCCCTGTCCGGCACGGTGGTGGTCGAGAAGACCCTGACCACACCGAAGGCCCCGCTCGACGGCGTGCGCACCGGCGTCCGCCAGCTGCTGGCCAAGGCCGGAGTGCGTCCGGCCGACATCACGGCGCCGATCGTGCACGCCACGACGCTGATCACCAACGCGCTCATCGAGGGCAAGATCGGCCGGGCCGGCATCGTCACCACCTCCGGCTTCGGTGACACGCTCGAGA
>JAOBWQ010000609.1 GCA_025463425.1 Ilumatobacteraceae bacterium
CTACGCGCCCGTCCGACCCACACCCGGGTCCGCATCCTTGCTTCATCTCGCGCTGCTTCGGCGAGCGAACCGAGGAGTGCCCCGAGGTCGCGCGCTTCCTTCTCGGCGGCGATCACCAATGCAGCCACGATGAAGTCGGCCATCGGATGCGCCAGCTCATCAGCGAAGCGGCGCAGCGCGTCGGGCAGCGGCTCGTAGTCCGTCCGCGCGGCCAACCGCGCGACCGCGCCGGCGATCGGTGCCGGCGCGAGCGCGGCGGTCGCGCCGATGGCGTGTTCGAGTCCGTTGGCTGCGGCGAGCGTGTCGCGGACCTGCTCGGTCCACGTCGCGATCGCCTCGACGAGGGCGAGCTCGCGTGCGAAGCCGCCGCGTCCGCGCCACCAGGTCGGCGCCCACCAGGCCGCTCCGAACGCGACGACGGCCAGCACCGTCCACTGGGTGGTGGTCACGGCGACCAACGCTGCCGGCACAGCGAGAGCGATGCGGAGCGTGAGCCGGTCGAACAGCACGCCGACGCGACCACCGCGCAGCGCGGAGCTGCCGAGCACGCGCCGCCCGCGCAACCCGGCGGCGGTGAGCAGCAGCCCGATGCCGACTGCTCCACCGAGCACGGCCAGGACGAGTCCGTTCACGACGTCCACCAACCGCCCGGCCGGTCGAGCAGCGCGGCATCGAAACCGCAGTCCTCGAGCATCGCGAGCGTCGAGTCACGCAGCGGGTAGCCCGGGATCGCGCGCCCGTCGTCCCCCGGTCGGAAGATCTCGTTCGAGACGATCCGCGCGCCGTCGGCATCGACCACTTCACGCACTGAGGCGATGCGGCGAACTCCGTCGATGACCTCGATGTGGACGACGAAGTGCAGCGCGGTCGCCAGGAGCAGGTTGACCGTGTCGACCGGCAGGCCAGTCTCGGCCATCGACACATATGCGGCCAGCTTCGGGAACACCGTGCGGGTGCTGTCGGCATGCATCGTGCACATCGATCCGTTGTTGCCCTGGCTCATCGCTAGCAACATCGGAAAGGCCTCGCCGCCGCGGACCTCACCGACGATGACCCGGTCGGGATCCATCCGCAACGCCATCCGGGTGAGGTCGAGCATCGTCACCGCACCCCTGCCTTCGATGTTGGCCGGGCGGCTCTGCAGCATGTCGTGATCGGGATGTCGGTCCTCGAACCTGTCCAACCCGAGCTCGTAGGCGTCTTCGATGGTCACGATCCGCTCCTCCGGCGGGACCTCGTTGAGCAGCGCCCGCAGCATGGTCGTCTTGCCGGTGCCGGTGCCACCGCCCACTAAACCACAGCGTTAAAAACCGCAGTGCAGCTATCGAGATCGGAGCCGACCATGGTGAGGACTCACTATGATTGAGCTTGGCCAGGCACGTAGAGGGTGACCTGGAAAGGCAAACGGGCTCCACGGCACCCTGCGGCATCCTGCCAATGGACCACCTCACAGCAAGACATGTGAGGAGATCCAATGAATCCTGTACGACGAGCAGGCCAGACGTACTCGGGAATGCTGCGGATGGGCACGGCCGAGCAGATCGCCAAGGCCGAAGCCGAACTAGCAGCCGCCTACCTCGAGCGGTACGTCGACAATGCGATCGACAAGAACGTCGATGTCGCGACCCGCCGACGGCTCGCCAAGAAGCTGATCGCTGGCGGCGATCAGAAGTGAGGCACCCATTTGTGAAATGGCTCGGCCTGGAAGAGAACGATGTGTACCGGGTGTTCCTGCGCGGGTACATCGGGGAGTTCCCGACACACGGCGACCGCTCGGAGCTGCGTGCTGTCGTGGAGGCCGACGATCGGGAACTCGCACCGAACGAGTGGCGCCCGCTCGACCTGTTCGACACCGCCTGGCAGGCGTACCGGCCGTACTGCGCGGCACCCGACTGCAAGAACCTCGCCCACATCGGCAGCGACTGGTGCGCCGAGCACGAGCTTGGGGCGCTGCTGTGACGGCGCAGAAAGGGCTGGCCACGCAGGACCAGCCCTCTCCCGACGATTCGCCCACCACGGCTTCAACGTCTGAATCGAACGGTACCGCGGAGCGGCAGCTGTGGGTAACGACCTCCGCCAAGCCGACGACGAATGCGCCGTGGAAGGGGCGCCGGATGACGGTGCCGCAGTTCTGGGACTGGATGGACCTAGAGCACCCAGCCACACAGAAGGAGTGCGGTGGGTACGTTCTCGGCGAGCTCAACAGCAGCCATCGCGCCCGGAAGTACCTCACGGTGCGCTCGGTGTTGACGCTCGACGCCGACGAGGCGACGCCGACGTTCCTGGCCGATGTCGACCGGGTGCTGGCTGGCCTCGACGCTGGCGTCCACACGACTTATCGCCACGGTGTCGAGGGCAACCGCTATCGGGTCCTCGTTCCCCTCTCCCGGGACGTAGATGGCGACACATACGAACGGCTGCACGAGTCGGTTCGGAGCGCTCTCGGGGAGCACTGGAGCGCCAAGGACAACGGCTGCCCGGAGCCGGAGCGCTTTATGTACCGCCCGTCCTTCAACCCCGACTCCGTCCTCCCGTACTTCTCGCGGAGGTCCGAGGGTGACCTGCTCGACGTGGACGCCTGGCTGAGTGCTGGGCCGAGCCGCCCGAGCATCGAGCCTCCACCCAAGCCGAGCGCCGTACGAGCGACGAGCGAGGGCGTTCACCCCGCCGCCCGGAAGGAGATCGCTGGCGAGCTGGCACGACTGCTCGACTGCACGTTGGGTGGTTGGGATGAGGCGTGGGACGACACGACGTTCAAGGTGGCCTGCAACCTGTATCAACTCTCCAACAGCCCCTGGGCTGGGTACTCGGAGCAACAGGCCGAAGCCGACCTCATGGACCATGCTCCCGCCGACGCCGACTTCGGCCGGAAGAAGCACGCCGAGAAGTGGGCCAGCGCCAAGCAGTGTGTGGGCGACAAGTCCCGCCCCGAGCCGATCGGTGCAACGGACGACTTCGGGCGGAAGCTCATCGACGTGTCCAACATGGACGATGCGACAGAATGGCTGCGGCGGGAAGTCGGGTGGGAGAGGACACCGCTGGCGGGTCTGTTCCTGCGCGACGGCAAACTGATGTGCACGCCCCGCATCGGTGAGGACGGCTACGTACCTCCCGATGACAACCACAGCGACGACGGGCCAGCCCAGGTTCGGCGACTCACCGACGCCCAGCTGCGGGCGATGGTGGACTCTCGGTATGGGTTCTACAAGGTGAGGGGCAAGGACAGGACGATGGAGCGGGCAGTGTTCCCTGCTGACGCCGCCACACTCGTCTACAACGACGTCGGCTCGGCCCCGAACCTGCGACGACTCGCTGGCGTGACGCACACACCCATGCTGCGTCGAGACGGCACCGTACTCTCGGCCGAGGGCTACGACGAGGACTCGGGCTGGTTGTACCTTCCCGACGCCGGCATGATGCCGGTGCCCGACTTGCCGACCACGCAGGAAGTCCAGTCGGCTCGGGCGCTCATCGACCAGATGTTGGAAGAGTTCCCGTTCGTCACCGAGCACGACCGAGCCAACTACCTGGCGCTGCTGTTCACGCCGCTGCTGCGGGTGGTGGTGCCGCCGCCATACCCCCTGGGGCTCATCCATGCTCACCAACCAGGCTCGGGCAAGAGCTACCTGGCGAGGATCCTGCGCACGTTGCACGGTGGAGCGCTGCGGCCGCTGCCCGGCACCGAGGAGGAGTTCCGCAAGCAGATCACATCCATTCTGACCACGACGACGGCTCCGGTGGTGCTGTTCGACAACGTCCACAAGCTGCAGTCGGCCGCACTCGACGCCCTGCTGACGTCGGAGACGTGGTCGGACCGCAGGCTCGGCCGGACCGGTGATGCCGTCGCCACGAACGACCGACTGTGGCTCGCCACCGGCAACAACGTCACCATCGGCGGCGACCTGTTGCGTCGATTGCTGTGGATCAACATCGACCCCAAGAGGCCCAACCCCGAGTTACGCACCGACTTCGCGATCCCAAATCTGCCGGGATGGGTGCGGCAGCGACGGGGCGAGCTGCTGGCGGCCTTGCTGACCGTCCTGAGGGCGTGGGTGCTGGCCGAGCAGCCAAGAGGTCCAGTGGTCCGCTCGGACGACTACGCAGACTGGACCCGAGCCACGCAGGGCATCCTGATGGTGGGCGGCTGGCTCGGCACCGTGGGCGACGTCGAGACGGTCCAGAAGGACAGCAACGACGAAGAAACCGAGTGGGCTACGTTCCTCGCCGCAGTGTGGGACAAGTTCGGCGGTGAACCGTGGACCGTCCGGCAGATGCTGGACTCGGTGTCGTCCGAGTTCGCTGATGAGAACGTGCTACCTGCCGACATGAACCCCAACAGCACCCGCTCGGCAGGCATGTGGTTGAAGAACCGCAAGGGCCGGTGGGCCGGTGGGTACGTGCTGAACCCTGCTCCGAAGACGAGCGACAGCACAGCTCAGTGGAAGGTGGGCATGGGGTAGCTCCACAGGGACTACTGGGACTAGAGGGACCTCTACGTACTTTCTTGAGAAGCAGTTTGTAGTTCTACGCATCGGTAGCGGGGAACGTAAACCGTTCGAGAGAAACTACGGAGAGGTCCCGGTAGTACCTCTAGTCCCTGGTGCGTACCCCACGGACACTCGGCGGTCGCCCTGGTTCGACCTCCAGGCACGGCCTGCTTGCAGACACCCTCCTCAATGAAGGACACGGACGACACCGCCATGCATGAAAGGCCGATTCGAAGGCAGCCGTACCCGGTATCCGGTCGTATATGGGGTATAGTTGCAAATGCAACTACTTCGGCCAATGGGGCCAACGAAGGGAGCACCGTGACTCCGATCCCGGCCAGGCAGCGCCGCACGTCCGCCAAGCAGAAGGCGAGGCAGCAAGCAGCGACCGGCGTCGTGGGATACCTGCGCTGCTCGACCGACGAGCAGGCCGACAGCGGACTTGGCCTTGACGCCCAACGAGCCGCCGTCCAGTCTGCCTGCGCCGCCAAGGGTTGGACTGTCACCGAGTGGGCCGTAGACGAGGGTGTGTCTGGCTCGGTTGCCCCCGCCGATCGACCGGCCATGGCGCGGGCGCTGCGGCTGCTCGACGGCTGCGAAGCCGGTGCGCTCGTGGCGGCCAAGGTGGACCGGATCGCACGCGACCTGCACGACCTGACGGGCCTCCTGCGCCGGGCCGACGACGACGGCTGGGCAATCGTCGCGCTCGACCTCGGCGTGGACACGACGACGCCGGTCGGCCGGATGCTGGTCGGCATCCTGGGCAGCGTGGCCGAGTGGGAGCGAGCCACCATCCGCCAACGCACCCACGATGCCCTCGCCGCCAAGAAGGCCGCAGGCGCTCGGCTCGGTCGACCGGTGTCGGCGGAGACGCAACCGGCGAGGTCTCGGCTGCGGGAGTTGCTGAATGACCGGCTGACGTTCGCCGCGATTGCCACCACCCTCAACGTCGAGGGCTACACGACGGCCACCGGACTGGCCTGGCAATGGCGCCACGTGCAGAAGACCCGCGACTCGCTGGCTCTGGACGACCTGGCCCTCGACCCTTCTCCCGTTCGGGCCTGACGAAGCCACCGACCACGGCGTCGGGTCCGGGAGAAAGGACGAGAGGGGGTGCTCCGCGCTGGCTAGTGCCGGTCTTGCATTTTGCTTGATGTCCTTGAAGGTCGGGCGCATTGTCCCGATTGGTCGATGAAGTCAGCAAGGTTGCCGTTCAAGAGTTCGTCAATTCGGACCGCCTGGCTTCAAGCCACATCGTTGTTGTTCCGATCCCCTGTCCATCACGGCGGCGGAGGGATGCGAGAGCACAATGATGGGAAGGACACTTCAGCGTCTCTGCTGCGTTTCGGCGGTTGTCGGTCTTGCTTTTGCATCGCTCACAGTCGCGCCGGTCGCCGCCGCTGATTCTCCGTCGTCGGATCTGATCGACTGGCTGACCACGGTCAACTACTTCCGCTCGATGTCGGGTCTCCCTGCGGTGACCGAGAACGCATCGCTGTCCGCCTCTGCGGTGAAGCACTCGTGCTACATGCTGCAGAACGGCATCACTCACTACGAGGACCCGACCAAGCCCGGCTACACGACCGACGGCGAAGCTGCGGGCCGCAACAGCAACGTCGCCGTATCGAGCGTCTTCAACGAATCCGCACGCAGCCATATCGAGCTTTGGATGACCGGTCCGTTCCACGCGATCGGCGTCCTACGCCCGAACCTCAAGACGGTCGGCTTCGGCCAGTGCGACAATCAGAACACGCCGACGCCGTGGCACTCGGGCGCCACCCTCGACGTGCTCGACGGCCTCGGCTCGTTGAGCCCGCAGCCGGCACCCATCCTCTTCCCCGGCAACGGCTCGACGACGAGCCTCTACCGATTCATCACGGAGAGCCCGAACCCGCTCGACTACTGCGGGTGGAGCGGACAGGCAGGCCTGCCGATCATCGCGATGATGCCCGAGGGCTTCTCGGCGAACCCGACCGCGACGCTCAGCAACTCGACCGGCTCACAGGACATCTGCGTGCTGTCCTCGAAGAACACGGCCGACACCGCAAAGTTGCTGCTGAACGGGAACAACGCGGTGGTCATCGTGCCCCGGGCGCAGCTGACGCCGGACAAGTACAACGTGTCGATCACGACGAGCGCCCGCACGGTCAACTGGAGCTTCACCGTCGATCCGAACGCCAAGCCCTTCGCCGGCGCGAACCCGACGCCGACCCCGGATCCAGCCACACCGACCACGAATGCGCCGACGCCGGATGCCTCGCCGGCTCCGACGACGACGCCATTGTCGAGCGGTGCGACGCTGCACCCGTTGTCGCCGTCCCGCATCGTCGACACCCGAGCTGGTGTCGGCTCGACCCCGCTCGTCGGCTCGCTCACCAAGCGGATTCAGATAGCGGGTCGCGGCGGTGTGCCGGATGGCGCACAGGCCGTGTCGGGCAACTTCACGGTCACCAACGCGGCATCGCCGGGATACCTGACCGCGTGGAACTGCTCCCCCGACCGCCCCGTGGTGTCGACCCTCAACTTCGCACAGAGCGACACGGTCCCGAACGGCGCGACTGTGCCGCTCGACGCCACGGGCGGTCTGTGTGTGTTCTCGTCGGCCTCGACGGATCTGTTGATCGACGTGAACGGCTACTACGCAACCGGGGACGGGGGCCGCTTCGCCTCGGTCACGCCGTCCCGCCTCATGGACTCACGGCTCGGCCTCGGCACGCCGACCCGCCTCGCGGCGAACACGGTCGTGCCGTTGCAGGTCACCGGTGTCGCCGGCGTCCCTGCCGGGGCCTCCGCAGTCACCCTCAACGTGACGAGCGTCGACCCGAGCATGGCCGGGTTCGTGTCGGTCTATCCGTGTGACACCCCGCGGCCGACGATCTCCAGCCTCAACCCGGTGCCGGGCTCGGCCAAGCCGAACGTCGTCATCACCCCGATCGCCGCTGACGGGACGGTCTGCTTCTACACGTTGACCGACGTCGACCTGGTCGTGGACATCACCGGCTACCTACAGGACACCGCCCCGTCGAAGTTCACGTCGACCACGCCGTTCCGACTCACCGACACCCGCGACAAGGCTCGGGTCGAGATGAACAACGGCACCGGCGGCAACCAACTCGCCGCCGGCCAGGTCCTCACCATCCAAGTCGCCGGCCAGCGCGGCATCGCCACCGATGCCAAGGCGATCTCGGCCAACTTCACCGTGCTCGGCGCACCCTCGGGCGGCTACCTCACCGCATGGCCGTGCGGACCCCAGCCGAGCACCTCGACGGTCAACTACGGCGCGGGCAACGCAGTCGCCAACGGCGCCCAGATGCCACTCTCCACCACCGGTCAGCTGTGCATCTACTCCTCCCGCTCCGTCCACGTCATCGTCGACGTCAACGGGTGGTGGAGCTGACCCACCAACCACCTACACCCGCGCCAAAACCCCGGGAACACCGACGAAGCCCACCTCAACACCGGAGTCCTGTTCCAACTCCCCCTACAGCGTCGGGGTCCGGAGAAGGGAAACGACGCTGAGCCTCCGTTCCGGGACGGACTACCGCAGTAGCTCGAGTGCCGGCACCCCAACCCTGGCCGCGAGGCGCTCGACGGACCGCAAGGTCAGGTTCCGTTCGCCGCGTTCGATACCTCCCATGTATGTGCGGTGCATGCCCAGTAGGTCCGCAAAGGCTTCCTGACTGAGCCCTCGCTGCTTGCGGAGGGCAGCCAGGTTCCGGCCGAATGCCGTCTGCAAGTCACCTTCCATATCGGGGTCAACGGTGGCGTGCTGCTACTCATCGGTCTACACACTGATGAGTAGCATCCGGTCGTGGCAGCGGAGAGTGGCGACTTAACTCTGGGGCACATCCTCGGCGCGGCAGGAGTCCCCACCCGCGATGTCTTGGCTATCCGGCACACCTACAGAACGTTGGTGGGCTTCGGCACGGCCGAGGCGACCCCCGCGAATCTGTTGGCATACACACGCCATCAGGATCTGCGTGCTTCGAAGATCCCGCAACAGCCGGCGGCCAGGTGGCTGATCTTCATGGCGGATGGAGCGCGTCGTTCCCGATTCGTCTGTGCGTACGAGAATCGTGGCGAGATTCGCGCCGAGAGAACCGCCGATTCTCGCTTCTTCGACCTCCACGAGTCCGAGCTGCTGTCGTCGCTGAGGAACCGCCTCGTCATCGACTGGCCGAAGGACACGATCAACTGGGCGAAGCGCGGCGAGACCGCGGCTTCGTTCCCGGTCGCGGAGATCGCGGATCCGAATGCCGTTCCCTTCCCCGGCTTCGACCGAGTGCTGGTCCCCTACGGTGAGCTTCTCGACGTCGTAACGGGCTCGCGTTACATCGCTTGGCAGGCTGCGTTGAGTTCGGTGCAGGGCATCTACCTCATCGCCGACTCAACCACCGGCAAACTGTACGTCGGCAAGGCCGACGGTCGAGAGCGGATTCTGGGTCGGTGGAGTGCCTACGCCCGGGACGGACACGGCGGGAACGTCGGGCTCCGGGACTTGGCGGCGGTCGATCCGAGTCACGCCCACCACTTTGTGTTCAGCATCTTGCGCGTATTCGGTCCCAGCGCGGTAGCGAGCGAAGTGGACGAAGCGGAGAACCACTACAAACGGGCGCTCCTAACGCGCCACCCGCTCGGGATGAACTGGAACTGACCAGCGTCCCCCGCTGGCACCGGAAGTTCAGTGTCCTCGGTCACGGTCGCTTGGTGTCGGTTCTTCGGCAGAGAGACGCAACCGGCCAGAGCTCGCCTGCGGGAGCTGCTGCACAACCGGCTGACGTTCGCCGCCATCGCCACCACCCTCAACGCCGAGGGCTTCACGACGGCCACCGGTCTGGCTTGGGGCTGGCGCCACGTGCAGAAGACTCGAGACTCGCTGGCTCCGGACTAGACGCAGCTGCTCTAGTCCCTTCTCCCGATCCGAGCTGACGAGGCCACGGCTTGGTCGGTCGAACCCGGGAACAGGGACGAGAGGCGGTGCTCCGTCTTGGCTACGAGAGGGTTAGCCGCTTGCATAACCGATCCAGAACGGGCAACCTGCACACATGTGCGCTTCACGAATGGACATCTTCTAATGGCAGTTCCGAGGGTGTTCGTAAGTTCTACGTACTTTGACCTTCGGCACATTCGCGCCTCGCTCGACGGCTTCATTTCGTCGCTCGGTTTTGAAACGGTCCTGTCCGAGAAGGGCGACATCGCCTACGCGTACGACCGTCCTCTCGACGAGTCGTGTTACGCAGAAGTGTCGCAGTGCGACATCTTGCTACTGATCGTCGGAGGTCGCTACGGATCGGCCGCATCGGATGAAACAGCGGACCACGCGCCAGAGTTTTTGAGTCGTTATGACTCAATCACGCGCAGAGAGTTTCAACGTGCAGTGGACGAGGATCGCCCGGTTTGGATTCTAGTCGAGGCAAATGTGATGGCCGAATACCAGACGTATAAAGTCAATCGGGGGCGAGTAGAAGTGCGTTATGCCCACGTCGATTCGATCAACGTGTTTGAATTGCTCGACTCAATCGTTGATCAATCGCGAAATAATCCAACGGCCACCTTTCAAACCTTCGGGGATATCGAGGAATGGCTTCGCCGTCAGTGGGCCGGACTATTCGGCGACCTGCTTCGACGCCGGTCGACACATGCCGAGCTAGCGTCGCTTGCGGCGCAGGTCAACGAGATGAAGGATCTCAATCACACTTTCAAGACTTACCTAGAAAAGGTGGTTCAATCAGTTGCACCGACCGAGTCGCAAGCCCTAATTGTTGACGAGGATCGCAAACTTGCGACGCGCCGTCGTGTTCGTGAGGCAGCGAAGAACAATCTGATGGAGCTCATCGGGAGCATTGTCCGCCGACCGGCCATCGACATCGTCGATGCATTGACATCGGCTCACACCATGCTCGACCTATTCGAAGCGCTCGTTGCTTTTGCATCAACAGAGGAGGAGGTGAAGGACTTCGCTCCCTTCTTCCTCGATCACTACATTCCTTTCAAGCGGGACCTTGAGGAGTTGAGAACGCTGCTAGAACTTCCCGACCTCGAAGATTCCGAGTTCACACCGGCGCAGCTCGAAGGCGCACTCCGCAGTGTTCGTTCGTCGTCAGCCCTGGAGCGCCTGACCGACGAGCACGCGCCGCCGCCGGCACGCTGACTTCGCAGCCTCTAACCGGAGCCAGGCCCCCATTTACACTGCGGCGCGCATCGTAGGCGCACCTATCTGCCGATCTCCTACACCTGCTCCAGCAAGGCGGTGCGGTGCATTCTGGATCAGCCAAGCCCGATCAACGGAAGCCCCCGCTGCACGAGGTGGACCACGGCTTGGCCTCCGGAGGGGCCGAACTGCCACGTCGCAGTTGCTGCGATGTTGACGAGGAAGTCTCGTAGCAATGTTCTCCATGCCCGCTTGCCCCTTGTGGGCAAGAGCTCTCGCAGCACGTCGAACTGGCGGGCGACGTACTCATGGAAATGCGTACTCTCTGCGCCCAGTTCAACCAGTCGGCGGTCGATGTCGTGCTGCATCTGCCCGAGCGCCTCGCGCCAGCTTGCCTGCTCTGTCGGCGAGAACGGCGACTCGTCGTCAGGAGGCAAGTCGTCCTCGCTGCCGAGGAGGGCAACCATCTCGCGGCGAACTGCCCACGGATCGACTGCGCCGAGTTCCCGCTTGATGGCCTCCAACCAACTGCGCAAATGCGGCGCAACCTCAGAGATGGAGTGGAGGGTGCCGTAGCCCTCCCTGATGCGATCGGTGCCGGGACTCCATGCGAGAACGAACCCAGCGTTACCAGAGAAGGCGAACTCGAACTCAGTGCCAGACATCTGGAGCGCATCGCCGTCGTTGGTGGAGAACCACTCAAACTCGAGCGGGTCAAGGTCCGCGCCGGTGATGACCTCGGCGATGAACTGCCGCTGGGACTTCATCAACTCCATAGACGATGCCTACCAGGCCCGGCTGCTCGGACTGTCGCTCTCGGCCGCCGCTGCCGCGGCGATCCTCTCGGCTGCTGCCTGCATCGACAGGTCGTCGCCGATCGTCAGCCCGGACCGTGCGGCGAGCAGTGGGCTCACTTGGCGAATGCCGTCGAAGTCGATGCCGTGGGCGATCGGGATCACCCGGTCGGTGGCGAGCAACGCAGACAGTTCCTTGTCGGCAACCCCTTGCGCGCGCAAGCTGGCGACCAGCGCCGGTGTGGCGAGGACGATGCCGACACGCGACATGGCGAGGCCTCGGTCGATCTCGCGCAGGAGCGAACTGCCGAGGCCCACTTCCGTCTCGCTGAACCACACCGTCGCACCACTGGCGACGAGCTGCTCGTACAACTCCTTCGCTGCGCCGGTTCGGTCCTCCCACGCGTGACAGAGGAAGAGGTCGCGATGCTCGGGGAACAACTGCGCCTGCGCTCTGGCAACGCGAACGACCGGCTCGAACGTTCTCCATTCCGACGGGGAGTACGAGACGCTGCGGCCGCTACGCAGCCGACGTGTCCCACCACCACCACCACCACCGCCGCCGCCGGACGATCCGCCGCCACCCGAGGAAGTTCCTGCTGCTGTCGCGTACTGCCGGGGAGGGGTGTAGGAGGTGTACGAGCTGTAGGAACGTCCCGAGTTGTACCTACACACAGGGCAGTTCGCCCGTCCGCTGGCTGTGCGGTGGCCTTCGCGTGGCGCTGTGCATCCAGACATACGACGATCGTATCACCGGGGTGTTCGCTCTAGAACGTGTGTTCGCTGGACACACTACGTTTCGATCGTCCACTACGACCGGAGGCAAGTACATGCGGACCATGCGAAAGCAAGGAGTCAAGGTCAGCGAGGTGGCTGGCGAGCTGGCGATCCTCGCCGGCAAGAGCGGCCTCGTCGCCAACACCATCGAAGGCAAGCAGGCGTTCAGCGCCTGGCTCGCGAACGATCACATGGCGGCCCGGAAGGCGTTGTTCTCGCGAGTGGCGGCCCAACGGGTCGCGGCGGCAGCACCGAAGGTACTTGCCGAGCGTGTTGCGGCAGCTCCGCCTACGAAGTACCCAACGAATTGGTTGCGTGCGGCTGGCGTGCGAGCCGGCGGTTCGCGTACCCGCATCACTCAGGCGAGCGACTGATGCACCGCCGATTCGTCAACGATCTCCGGGATCCTCGCTGCATTCCTTCCTTCGACGCTCCCGAGATCGTCGCCTTGGAGGCCGAGCGGCGACGGCTCGTCGCAGCACTCGACACAGCTGGGAGCGAAGCCGTCAACGAGCACGATCGTCGCAAGGCGGCGAGCGCAGCCGAGGACGCCCTACTGGCCTTCGCTGACACCATCTGTGCCACGATTCGCAACCATCCGGAGTTCGAATCCGAGGCCCGGGAGCGAGTCGCCGCCGTCCAAGCCGAGGCCGAGTCCGCACGCCGTGCAGCACAGGAGGCCGAACGTCGGGCCGAGGAAGCCCTGGGCCTAGTGCGGCAGCTTCAGCGGGTTGGCCAGGGCGAGATGTACCCCAACCTGGCCACCGGCGTGCCGAAGGACGACCCCGTGTGGAAGACCGACGATCCATACGTCGTCGACTTGATGAAGCGCATCCGCACAGGTCCGCTCTAACTCAATGCACCCAGGACTGCGCAGTTGGTTCGAGAGCTCCTCTTCGACCAATGCAACAGGTCCGGGAGTCGATGGCGCTTCAGCAGGACTGGCTCGCCTCTCTAGATCGCCGCACCGCAGGTTGGTCCTTGGTCGTTCTCCGACCAACTCAGCGGTGCTGGCAGGTGGCGTGCGTTACAGGGCTTCAACCTCCCTTTGCGCCGCACGTCACCGCAACCGGACCCCCGACACCGTTACTCCGGACGGCGTCGGGGGTTCCGTGCGTTACTAGGCCGACGGATCGGAGCGGGGCGACTAGACGCCGGACTTCTTGCGGTTGTCTTCCTTGCAGAGCATCCGGCAGTTCGCGGAGACGGTCTTGCCGCCCTGGGACCACGGCGTGGTGTGGTCCGCCTCCATCTCTGCGAACTCGTAGTGCTTGGTGCAGGCGGGGCAGACGCCCTTCTGCCTCTCGTAGGCCTCGCGCTTCTGGTTGTCCGTGAAGGCGCGGATGCTCAGGTGCCGCTCCTGTCGAGTGAGCACGTACGGGTAGATGCCTCGCTTCTTGGTGACGTCGTCGTCGGCCATCAGCGACGCCACCTCGGCTTCGAGCACAACCGGGTCGAGGGGCGCATCCTTGAACTCGTTGTAGAGCCAGCCCCACTGGACGGACTTCATCTCGCGGCGGTGCGTTGGAAACGTGGCGCGAACCCATGCCATCACGCTCTGGAAGTAGAGCCACAACTCGTTGGCGTTGGGCTTCTGCTGGTTCACAGCCATGTACGCCTCGATGTCACCGTTGTTGATCCACTTGATGACGGTCTCGAGGTAGTCCTGGCGGATTGGCGTCCCGTTCATGTAGTCGCCGCCGACGCCAACCGCAGGACAGCCGGACCTAGAGAAGTACCGCTTGGCGTCGGTCACCCACGGGCCGGAGTAGACGGCATTCCGCAACTCCTGGGTCGTCAGCTCGGCACCAGCGATATTGATCGTCTTGAACCATTCCAGCTTCTCGCTGTCTGGTCCGCTGCATAGGTACACCTTCAGTTCGTACTCCAGCACCTGCAGCTGCTCGTCTTTTTGAAGGTTGTGGAAGTAGCGACCCTCGAAGGCGAAGTCCCCCTCCACGAACTGGCAGATCGAAACGGTGCGCTGCTGCCCATCGATGATCTCGTACGTACCGTCATCTCGGACAGCCCAGTACATGACGTTGAGCGGAAAGCCCTTGCGAAGAGTGTCGATCACGGCGTCCCGCTGCTTGTCCTTGTAGACGAACTCGCGCTGGTAGGGCGGGCGCACGTCCAGTTTGCCGTCGTAGGCGCGCACGCCCTGTTCGGCGTGATCCTGGTAACCCTGCCTGAGTTCGGCCACCGTGATCTCGTGGAGTTCGATCTCCATGTTGCCTACTTCCGTCGTACGAGGATGCGCTTGAAGACGATCCGCGCTTTTGGATCCATCAGGCCGAGCATTCGCATGCCGGCGGTGCGGTGCCCGGTGCCCCCTGCAGCCCGGTAGGCGGCGATGAACTCCTCCCCCAGCGGCGCGAGGCCTATTTCCTTCATCTGCTCGGCATCGTCGCTGTTGCCGATGAGCTCGAACTGGTCAGGGTTGAGGTAATCGAGCAGCGTGACGGGCACCCCCATCACGCCGTCGTAGTCGTACGGGATATCCTTGTAGCTGGTGACGTCGATCGCGTCGTAGTTCACATATGTTGGGTACTTGTCTGGCGAGTACCTCTCGTAAAGAATTAGGTCCTCGTGGCGCTCGGGGTAGTCCAGATTGGTGAACCATCGCACGCCCTTGATGCGGACGAACTTGTTGCCGTCAGCGTCAACCCGGCTCCCCGCAGCGGTGATTGGATAGTCTGCAGGAACCCCGAACTCACGGTCGCCGCTTCTAATACTGTGGCCATACCAGAGCTTGTTCCCCTGGATGAGCGGGAAAACCTCCTTGTAGGTCACCGCGTTCATGTTTCCGACAATCACGAACTGCTTGTCGTGTTCGACGAGTTGCGCGATGTACTCGCGGAACAGGGAGAAGGGAGGGTTGGTCACGACGATGTCCGCCTGCTTCAGCAGCTCGATCGTCTCCGGGCTACGGAAATCCCCGTCTCCCATGAGTGGCTTCACGCCGATCTCCTCGGGGTCGGGAACTTTGCTTCCGTTCTTGTCACCCTCGTACTCCAAATAGACGGCATCCTCGGACTCATTTTGACTGAACAGGTCGCGGTCCTGGCTCTTGTAGCAAGTGGTGACAAGTCGCTTGAGGCCGAGTTTCTCGAAGTTGTACGAGAAGTAGTGGAAGAAATTGCTGATGCGAGGGTCATCGCAGTTGCAGTAGACGACCTTGCCCTGAAAGTGCTTCTTGTAGTTCTTGAGCTCACGCTCGATGTCAGCCAACTGCGTATAGAACTCGTCCTTCTTGGCCTTTCGAGCATCCCCCAACTTGATGTTCGTCTTCGCGGAGGGCATGGCCGACAGACTACGAGCCCGACGCACGCTGGTGCGGGTCTTACCTAGTGGTTCGCGACCGGCCCGAGGTCCTCCGGCACCTTCCAGTCGAACGTCAGCCGCGCGAGCACCTGCGCTTCGGTGCGTCGGCCGGTGCCGCCACGCCGGACCCAGATGCGCTCCAAACCGTCGTCCAGCACTGCTCGCTGCTCCTCGACGTCCTCTCCAGCCTCCTCCCAGGCGTCCTCGAACCATCCGGCATCGTCGTACCGGATGGACACGTTCGGGGTCTCCTCCCGGGCTTTGCGCCGGCTGGCTCGCAACCGGCCGATCTCCTCAGCGAGCTGGGCGGCTCGATCGTCGTCGTCTGTGTCCTGCAGCGCAGCTGTCAACTCGGTTAGACGATGCTCGATCTCGGGCAGCAGCGCAGCACCACCTTCGACCACCTGCTCCACTCGGGTCCAGCGAACCCGCTCGCCTTTCTGCCGCAGGAACTCTGCGACGACGATCGGCTCGAAGCTCGTGATGGTCTGGTCACACTTCGGGCACCTGTAGCCGTGGCGCTTGCCGCCCTCGGCGCACCGGTACATCCGCACGCCGTCCTCTCCGCACCACATCAGGCCCGACAACAGCGGGGACGTCTCGCTACGCAGGGCGCGAGGCTTGGAGTGGCCGCTGTCCTTGTCGTCCAGCCGGGTCAACATCGCTCGCCAATCCGCTACCGGCATGATCGCCAGTGACCCGTCCACGACCGGCAGGCCGTCGTCCCCTCGCAGCAGGCCGTCGCCACGCCGCTTCAACTTGGTGGCCGAGCCTCGGTTGAAGGCGATCATCCCGGCCAGGAGCGGGTGGCGGATGATGCCCTCCACGGTGCTGTACGCCCAGGGTCGTCCGCTCCGGGTGGGAGCACCCTCCTCGTTGAGCCACTGCACCACGCTGTAGATGGAATTGCCCCGCTGCACCCGCTCGACCATGCCCCGTACAAAGGGGATGCGGTCCGGGTCCTGCGCCAACACGAACCCTGCGCCGTTCGGGTTGGGGATGGTCTGCCAGCCGTACGGGACCGCGCCGCCAACAACTCGCCCCGACCGCAACAACTTCACTTGGGCGTCCTTCACTCGGGCACCGATGCTCTCGGCCTCCATCTCTGCGAACGAAGCGAGAACCGTGGTGAACATGCGCCCCTGCGCCGTCGTCATGTCAACTGGATCTTCGACGGCGACGACGCCAGCGTTGCGCGCTTGCAGCGTTTCGTGAGCTCGGAGGAAGTCCATCGTGCGCCGGGCCAGCCGGTCCAGCTTCCAGATAATGACGGTGTCGTACTTCTCTGGCGCCGCCAACAGCTCGCTCCACTGGGGCCGGTCCTCGGGCTTGTTCTTGGATGCGGACACGCCGTCGTCCACGAACGTGCGGACCACGGTCCAGCCTCGGGAGTCGGCGTAGGCCTCGCACGCCTCGACCTGGCGTTCGATACTGACAGACTTCTCCGACGAGATGGAGAGGCGAGCGTAGATGACTGCACGGCGAGTGGACATGCAGGACTAGCCTACCTCTAACAACGCTGTTTACTACGGGGCTACGTGCCACCGCAGATGACGATGTTGCGGCGGGCGCGGACCGCGGCCGCCAGGAACGCGTGCAGGGCCTGATCGAGCAACCCGCGACCTTCGAGCTCGTCGAGCGAGCTGAGCTCGAAGCGGTGCTTGCGGATGATCACGCTCGGTCGCGCCGACACCTCCATCGTCGCGAACAGCCGCGAGCCATCGGGCAGCTGAAGGTTCAGCTCTGGGTTGGCCGCGTCGAACCGGCGCTCGCTGCGGCCGAGCCGAGTGGCGACGAGGCGGACGAGGTCGACGAGCTCTTCGTCGCTGTCGACGACCGGCGCGGAGTCGACGCGCGTTCCGTCGATCAGCTTCAGCCGGGTCGTCGCCGCGCCGCGGATGTGGATGTCGTTGACGTCCGGGTTGTCGAGCAGCGGCTGGATCCGCCCGAGGCCGAGGACCTTGGCCAGCACGGCTTCGAGGAGCTCGATCTCCTGTCGTTCGTTCAACGGCTCGACGCCGTTGGCAAGGTGCTCGGCGGCCAGCTCGTCGAGATGGCGCACCACCACGCTGCGGGCGAGCTGACGCTCGTCCTCCACGCCGAGCGGTAGGCGTCCCGCCGTGTTTCGACTGATCCGTTCGTCGGCGAGCGTCTCACCGACGAGGCGAGACACCGGACCGATCGACGTCGCGATCGCCGGGGAGATGCTCATGCGTTGACCTCGTCGCGTTCAGTGAGCTCAGTGGACGACAGGCCGATGTCGAGCTGATCAACGTCGAACGTCGTGGCAGGCGCAATGTGCTCGCCGATCAGTCGCTCCAGCTCGAGTGCCCGACGACGGCTGCGCCGGCGCGAACCGCGCCCGGCATGCAGCGCGCTCGGGACGACGCCCCACACCCTCTGCCCAGAGGCAGCCTCGACATCGTCGGACGAGTAGGGCTTGTAGCTGGTCAGCACGATCTGCGGCGAGGCGATGTTGGCGAGGACGGCAGCGCGATGACTGAGGGCGACCACGCTCTCGACGCTGTTGTCGGCGACGACGAATGTCGTGTCGGCTACTGCGGCCAGCCCCATAGCCGGCGACCCCGGGCGGAGTCGGCCGATGTCGACCACCACGTGACCGCTCGACCCTCGCAGCGCCGTGCCGACGTGCTGGACCGAGGCACGTAGGGCGGCCTGCACCTGCTCCGCAGCCGGATGGCTGACGATCACACCGACACCAGTGCCGATCGGTTGGGCAAACCGCCACACGTCGTCGGCGGCGATCCCGACTCGAGCCGCTCCGGCGAGCTCCGTCAATCCGGGACGCATCGCCAGGTCGAGGCGCGCAGCGAGGCTGCCGCCGTCCGGATCGGCCTCGACGAGCAGGGTGCCTCCGCCGCACAGGCGAGCGAGATCGAGCGCGAGGGCCGTCGCCCCCGGGGCACCGTGGAGGCTGCACACAGCCACGACCGCCACGTTCAGCCCCCCACGATCCGGACGAGCTGGACGTCCGAGGCGGATGCGATCTGCGTCGCCAGCCCGATCGGCCCGCGGAGGGTGACCACGGTGGAGATGCCATCCGGGGCCTCGTCGACCGCCCACACGACGGCTTCGTCATCGGCCAGCGAGGACGTCGCCGGCTCGCCGGGTGCGCCGTCGATGGTGACCACGAGCTCGACATGATCGCCGGCGGCGAGGTCGGGCGGCAGATCACCGGGCGCAAGGGCGACGCTGGTGAGCGCCTCTCCGGCGTGGAGTGGGGGTGTGTCGATGACGAGGCTGTGGGTCAGCGGCACACCGGCATCGATGTCGATGACCGCGGCCTGACCGAGCAGGAGCTGAGCATCCGAACCCGCGATCATCGCGTCGGTCTCGCCAGCGAGCTCCGCACCGCGAAGGTCCTCCGCGGTGATCACGCTGCCACGGGCGATGGCGCGACGGGCAACGACGACCGTGGTGGTCGAGTTCGCGCTGTGCTGCCAGACGACTGCCGCCAACGCGCAACCGGAGACGAGCATCAGCCCGAGCACGACCTCCGGCAGCCGGAAAGATCGCTTGCGAGGCGGAGCGACCGTGCGTCCACTGGCCCGGTTCGCTCGGCTGCCACCCGTTCGTGGCGTCGTCGCAGCGGGCGACGACGACTGCGCCGACCGCGAGTTCAAGGTTCGATGGGGTCGCGCCGTCAGGCCAACAACACCAGGGACATCCGCCACGTCTTCTCCATCCGCTCGTCAGGGGCCATGGCCGGCCCGCTCTCCGCAACATGAGTGCTTCCGCCTGTCCTGAAGTGGAAATCAGGACGCGCTGTTCCGAAGTTGCAGGCAACATAATTCAGGTGTCTGAGACCGACAAGGGTGATTCGGAGGGGATCTCGTGGCACGTGCGCGACATCGCGGTTCCGGAGAGCGCCGTAACATGGGACGCATGTCGACCGTGGCTCCACCTCAGACGCTTCCCCAGGCGAACGACGCGTGCTGGTGCGGGAGTGGTCGCAAGTACAAGCGTTGTCACCGCCCCCTCGAGGGTCGTGTGATCCAGGGCGAGATCAGCCCGTACCGCCCGGTGCCGGCGCACATCGAACGGCCCCCCTATGCCGACACCGGCAAGGCCGTCCGATGGAACGAGCCGCTGGTGAAGTCGCCGGAGATCATCGAGCGAATGCGCCACGCCAGCACGATGGCCCTCGAGGTGCTCACCCTCGCCGGCAAGATGGTGGCGCCCGGTGTGACCACCGACGAGATCGACATCTACGTCCATGACCTGTGCATCGAGCGCAACTGCTATCCCAGCCCGCTCAACTACGGCGGCTACCGCAAGAGCGTGTGCACCAGCGTCAACGAGGTGATCTGTCACGGCATCCCCGACAACCGGCCGCTGCAAGACGGCGACATCGTCAACCTCGACGTCACCACCTTCATCGGTGGCGTGCACGGTGACACGAACGCGACGTTCTTCGTCGGCGACGTCGATCCTGCCAGCCGCCGCCTTGTCGAGGTCACCGACGAGTGCATGTGGAAGGGCATCGAGGCCGTGCGCCCCGATCGTCCCGTCAGCGACATCGGCAAGGCCATCGAGGACCACGCCAAGAAGCACCACTACGGCGTGGTCAAGGCGTTCGTCGGCCACGGCATCGGCGAGCAGTTCCACCACCCGAACCTGCAGATCCTGCACTACTACGACAGCCGCGGCAACACGACGATCATGCGGCCGGGGATGACGTTCACGATCGAGCCGATGATCACGCTCGGCACGTGGCAGCACAAGATGTGGGACGACGACTGGACCGCGGTCACCGCCGACGGCAAGCGCACCGCGCAGTTCGAGCACACGATCCTCGTCACCGACGACGGCT